>JAGDBH010000301.1 GCA_017959135.1 Succinivibrio sp.
ATTCTGATTGCAGGCGAAAGAGTTGATGCCTTGGCAATCATTCTTCACCGTTCTGTTGCACAGTCCAGAGGTAGAGCTGTTGTAGAGAAAATGAAGGAAGTTATTCCTCGTCAGATGTTTGATATTGCTATTCAGGCTGCGATTGGTTCTCAGATTATAGCCCGCTGTACAGTCAAGGCATTAAGAAAGGATGTTCTTGCAAAATGTTATGGTGGTGATATCACACGTAAACGTAAACTTCTTGAAAAGCAGAAAGCCGGTAAGAAGAGAATGAAACAGCTTGGAAGAGTTGAGGTTCCTCAGGATGCATTCCTTGCTATCCTGAAGGTTGGAAAAGAATAACTGCTACTGAATTATTTATTATTTGATATCGGAGGTCTCACTTAATTTTTATAAAGTGAGAATTATTGATGAACGTTGTATTTGAAAATCTATTTTCATGGATTTTGTTCATATTAACTATAATAACTGGTATTGCTTATTTTTATGACTATAAATATACCAGACCAAAGCGTCTTGCCAATGTAGCCAAGGCCAAGGAAGAAACAGCAGGAAAGCTAACTTCAAAAGTTGAAAAGCAGCTGCTTGAGCCAAAGGATATTATTGGTCAGACTGGCTCTTTATTCTTCGTTATCCTCTTTGTTTTTGTATTCAGATCGTTCATTATTGAACCATTTAGAATTCCATCAGGATCTATGCTTCCAACACTTCAGGACGGTGATTTTATTGCCGTAAGCAAGTGGAGTTACGGAATCAGAAATCCTCTTACAAATTCAGTTTTGATCAATACTTCTACTCCAGAACGCGGTGATGTTATTGTTTTCAAGTATCCAGAAGACAAGAATGTTGATTTCATTAAACGTGTTGTTGGTATGCCAGGAGACATTGTTATCTACCAGAACAAGAATATTTATCTTCTTAAGGCTGGTTCTCCAGATGATGCTATTCCAGAGCAGATTTCAACTAAACTTATAGAGACTGTTGATGAAGAAATCTCTGGACTAGGTCTTGCAGACAAGTATGAAGTATATGAAGAGAAGCTTGGTAATACCTCTCACAGAATGAGAGTTAATACCTCTGCTCCAATGATGTCTCAGTATTTTTATAAGCAGGATAATACTCCTGTTGGAATGTGGAGAGTTCCAGAAAACTGCTATTTTGTTATGGGTGACAATCGCGATAACAGTAAAGACAGCCGTTTCTGGGGATTTGTTCCTATGGAGAACATAAAAGGTAAAACTATAGGTATCTGGTTATCCTTTGATTTTAAGCACGATACCTCAAGCTCAATGCCTGAATGGATTCCTTCTGCTGTTCGTTTTGACAGAATCGGTGGTTTGAAGTAAAAAATGGGCGATAAATTAAATATTATTGAATTACAGAACCTAGAATTAAAACTAGGATATTCTTTTCAAAATATTAAACTACTGGATCAGGCTTTAACTCATAGAAGTTACGGCGCGGTTCACAATGAAAGACTGGAATATCTAGGAGATTCCATACTTGGAATGATTATAGCCAAGGCTCTCTACGATAAATTTCCAAAATGTCCCGAGGGTGATTTAACTAGAATGAGATCTACTCTGGTACGAGAGACTACTCTGGCAGAACTCGCCCGTGAATTCGGTATTGGAAATTGTCTGAGATTAGGCCCTGGTGAGCTTAAAACCGGTGGATTCAGACGAGATTCTTTAATAGCTGATGCTGTTGAGTCAATCATTGGTGCTATGTTCATCGATGACAATGAGAATTTCCCAAGAGTAAGACAGGTCGTTTTATCTTGGTTCAAGAGTCGTCTTGAGACCATTAAGCCTGATGTTAATCAGAAGGATCATAAGTCTACACTGCAGGAATTACTTCAGTCTCAGCATAAATCATTACCTGTTTACAAGGTTGATGAAATTTTAGGTACAGACAACGATCAGATTTTTGTTGTATCTGCCACAGTTGAGGGCGTTCCTCCTCAGATTGGAAAGGGTTCTTCCAGAAGAAGAGCCGAACAGCAGGCTGCAGGTCTGGTTTTGGAAATACTTGAAAAAAACAAGAAATAACTTCTTGAAGGAAAATTAATGACAGCTCATTTTGGTTTTGTCGCCATTATCGGTAGACCAAACGTTGGTAAATCAACCCTGATGAACCATTTAATTGGTCAGAAAATATCAATCACATCTCGTAAGCCTCAAACCACACGAAACAGAATCGTTGGTATTGAAACAGAAGGTGATTATCAGGTTGTATACGTTGATACTCCTGGTCTGCACCGCGAAGAGAAAAGAGCAATTAATCATCTGATGAACAGAGCTGCCGAAAGTGCTCTAGGTGATGTTGAACTAATTATTCTGGTGGTTGATCCAAACCACTGGACCGATGATGACGAGATGGCTATTCACAGAGTAAAGAATGCCGATGTTCCTGTTGTACTGGTTATCAACAAGGTTGATACCGTATCTGACAAGGAAACTCTTCTGCCTCTGATTGATAAGCTGTCAAAGATCATTACCTTTAAGGATATTATTCCTGTATCTGCATTAAGAGGAACAAATCTGCACATTCTAAAGCAGATTATTAAAGATTCACTTCCAGAAGGAGATCACCTCTTCCCTGACGATTCTATTACAGATCGCTCCTCAAGATTCCTTGCAGCGGAAATCGTTCGTGAGAAGCTTATGCGTCAGATGGGTGATGAGCTTCCATACAGCTCAACCGTTGAGGTTGAAGAATTCAAAGAAGATAATGGACTTCTTCGAATCAGTGCTGCAATTCTAGTTGAACGTAATGGCCAGAAAAAAATGGTTGTTGGCGCAGGTGGCGATAGAATTAAAAAGATCGGCACAGAAGCTAGAAAAGATATGGAAAAGCTTTTTGACAGCAAGGTTTTCCTTAAGCTATTTGTTAAGGTTAAGGCCGGCTGGTCAGATGATGCACGTGCTCTGAAGAGTTTGGGATACGACGATTTCGAGGCATAATTATGCCTTTGGTTGCTGATTCTGAAGCTGGTTTTATAATTCATAGCAGACCATTTAAGGAAAAGAGTCTGCTACTTGATTTATATACCTTAAACTACGGAAGAATCAGTGCGGTTGCCAGAGTTTCGAAGGCTAGTGCATCTCGCTCAATGGGAGTGTACCAGCCTTTTGTCCCTTTAAAACTTTACTTGAGACAGGGCAAAAGTTCTCTTTGGCAGCTTTCAGAAGCTCTCATTCAGCGACAGAGCTTTAATATTTCGACACCAAAGATATTTAGTGCAATATATCTTAATGAACTTTTATATTATTTAACAATTCCTCAGGATCCTGATCCTCACTTATTTGCAACCTATCTTGATGCTTTAGAGCGTCTTGAAAAAGGTGAGGATGAATTTATGATTTTGAGAAATTTTGAAGAAATTCTTATTGAAAGTTTAGGCTATGCTCCTAATTATGAAACGATAGCCGGGGATAATTTCAAGCCAGATTCTTTCTATTTATATCTACCGAAAAATGGATTTATTGAAAGTGAGGATATGGAGAATCTGTTGTTTTCAGGAAAAGATCTTATCTGCATAAAAAACAGGGATTATTCTGAACGTAACACAAGAATTGCTTTAAAAAACTTATACAAAGTCATAGTGGATTCACTTCTTAATGGAAAATCTTTAAAAAGCAGAGCGTTATACTCTCAATTTCTAATGGTGAAATAATGGTTACATTTTATAAACCAGTAAAAAAAGAAACAGTTAAGAAAGCTGTTAAGGTTGAATGTACTGATCTTGATTTACAAGGTCGCGGCGTAGCTCGTGATGGCGATAACGTGTATTTTGTTCCTGGTCTTATGCCTGGAGATACTGCAAATGTCCTTGCAGAAAACTCAAAGGGAAAGATTCATCAGGGAAAGATTACCAAGATCATAAAACCATCTGATAACAGACGTGAAAAGGACTGTTCTCTGATTGGTCAGTGTGGTGGCTGTCAGATGCAGCATGTTCCTGTTCAGATGCTTATTGATGCCAAGATTGCAGGTATTAGAAAACTGTTTAAAAAGGCTCTTGGCTTTGATATAGGTGAGGCTGATTTTGTTCACAGCGGTGAAGAGCATGGATATAGAAGAGCATGCCGATTCGCTATTCGTGGTGATCATGGAAAGCTTCATTTGGGATTCAGAGAAGAGAAGTCTCATGATCTTGTAAAGATAAAGCACTGTCAGACTTTATCTGAGAGAATGAATAATGCAATTGAACCTTTGAACAAGGCTATTAATTCATTAAATTTAAAGAATAAATTAGGTCATGTTGAATTATTAGATTCAGATGGAGCTCTCGGAATTCTAGTTCGTTTCTCAGCAACTGCAGATGAGCATGATGTATCTGTACTGGAAAATGTCGGTAAGGAGCTAAATGCTGTTATTTCCGTTGTTGAGCCTTACAGAAATCCTCTGGAGATAAAAAAGAAGGAATCATTAAGAGAGCGATTTGTAAGTGGCTCAATTGATGACTTATACATCATCTCTCATGGCGTGAAAATCAAGTGTAATCCTTCTTCATTTGTTCAGATTAACAAGAATATAAATGCTAAATTGCTTGAGACTGTAGTTGGCATGATTGAACCTAACAAGAACATCTCTGTTATGGATCTGTTCTGTGGACTGGGTAATTTTGCAATGCCTCTGGCTAAAGAAGGCGCTAATGTTGTTGGTGTTGATATTGTTGCGAAAATGATTGAAGATGCCAGGGCAAATGCCAAGGAACAGAATATCGACAATGTTAAATTTGAAGTTGCTGATTTAGAAGAGCTTTTTGAGAATCAGAAATGGGCAAAGGCAGATTATGATGCCGTAGTTCTTGATCCGGGCAGAGAAGGTGCAAAGAGGGCAACTCTGTTTTTAGCAAAGAAGAAGGTGAAAAAAATAGTTTACATTTCTTGTAACCCTCTGGCGGCATCACGTGATACTATTGAACTGATTAAGTCAGGTTATAAAATTAAGCAGTGGGGGGTCTGCGATCTGTTCCCTCGCACAACTCACGTAGAGATGGTTCTCGAATTCATACAATGATAAGGTAGAAAAATGGTTGCAATCAGACAGACTCATAATGCTAGTTTTGATTTTGCTAAATGGGTGGAGGCACTGGAACTTACATCCGATTACAAAGAAGCTATTTCAAAGACTAATGAGTTTGTTCTTCGCTGTATCAGAAAGACAGAAGTTGAAGAGGATTTCGTTAATCCGGATGATCTGGTTGCAAGATTTAATCATATTTCATCAGAAATCGTAGGTATTCTGATGACCCTCAATATGGATCTTCCATCATTAGAGGTTTCAATTCTATATCCTGCATACGAAAGTGGCTTCATAAAACTTGACGATATACGAGAAGAATTCGGAAGTAAGATAACAACCCTGCTTCTTGCAGTTAAGGATATGGAGGCCATCCGTTCTCTTCAGACTTTAACAAGCTCAAATGCAACAGAGGAACAGGTTGATCGTGTTCGTCGCATGCTGCTTGCAATGGTAAAGGATGTTCGTGCCGTTGTAATCAAACTGGCTGAGAGAATAGCTGTTATTCGTGCTGCAAAGGAAGAAACTCCTGAATCAAGATATCTGATTGCAAAAGAAGTTTCCAATGTTTATGCCCCTCTTGCCAACAGACTTGGTATCGGACAGTTAAAATGGGAGCTTGAAGACCTTGCATTCAGATTTCTTCATCCTGACACCTACAAGGAAATTGCCTCTGATTTAGGCGAGAGACGTGTTGACAGAGAGAAGTATATAGACAACTTTGTTTCTAATCTGTCAGCTCTTTTAAAGAAGGAAGGTATCGAAGCCTCAGTTTACGGCCGACCAAAACATATTTACAGTATCTGGAAGAAGATGCAGAAAAAGCATCTTAAGTTCTCAGAGCTTTATGATGTCAGAGCCGTAAGAGTTCTTGTTTCCACAATAGAAGAATGTTATGCCACTCTTGGTGTTATTCATTCAAATTTTGAACACATCACCAAGGAATTTGACGATTATATTGCAAATCCAAAACCTAATGGCTACCAGTCAATTCACACCGTTGTTTACGGTGAAGGCCATAAGGTTGTAGAGGTTCAGATTCGTACTCAGAGCATGCATAATTCCGCAGAGCTTGGTGTTGCTGCTCACTGGAAGTATAAGGAAGGAAACGGCCAGAGTCAGGGCGTAGAAGAGCGCATTAACTGGTTACGAAAACTGCTTTCTTGGAGAGATGATCTGATTAAATCAGGTTCTCTTGAAGAAGAGTTTAAGAATCAGGTATTCGAGGATCGTGTATATATCTTTACTCCAAACGGAGAGGTTATTGATCTTCCTACAGGTGCTACCCCTCTGGACTTTGCTTATCATGTTCACACCATGGTTGGTCACTGCTGTATCGGTGCCAAGGTTGATGGTCGAATCGTACCATATACCTATCAGCTTAAGACTGGTGAACAGGTAGAAATCATCACTTCTAAGAATCCAAATCCTTCAAGAGACTGGATCAATTCTGAGAACGGATTCTTAAAAACCGCTAAGGCAAGAAACAAGGTTCAATCCTATTTTAGAAAGATTGATTTTGATAGAAACAAGGAACAGGGCTCAGCTCTGGTTGAGAAAGAGCTTGCCAAGCAGGGAATTGAGATCAGCAAGGAACAGGTAAATTCTATTCTAAAACTCAAGCTTTCAAGATTTAACCTGAAGTCTGTTGATGATATTTTTGCAAATGTTGGCGCTGGAGATATTGGTGTAAATATTATCGTTGGAATCGTATCCGCAAATCTTGAAAAGGATAAAGATGAGGTCCTAGATTCTAACGAACTTATCGAAGATCTGATTAACAAACGTCAGAACGATGAGATTCTAAAGAAGAATAAGATAAAAAGCGGCATCATTGTTGAAGGTGTTGGCGATATTATGACCCATATGGCCAAGTGCTGCCAGCCGATTCCTGGAGATGAAATCGTCGGATTTGTAACTCAGGGTAGAGGTATCTCTATTCACAGATGTGACTGCGAAAAATTCAGACGTATGCAGGAGTTATTCCCTGAGCGCGTTGTTGATGCAACATGGGGTGACAATGTTCAGCTTGGTAATGGATATACAGTAACGGTTAGAATTGTAAGTGAGGATTATTCAGGATTCCTCAGAGACATAACTACAGTTATTGCAAATGAAAAGATGAATGTTCTTGGAATTAAATCTCATGTTGATTCCTCAAAGAATGTTTGTCTTGTTGACGTAGATCTCCTTGTTGTAAGCATTCCTGTGCTAAACCGAACTTTGGCTAAATTAAATGATCTGACCAAGGTAATCTCGGCGCAAAGAGTCTAACCTACTGAAAAGACATAAGTTTATTAATCACACTTAAAATCAATAGGATAAAAAAAGATAGTTTTGTAAGAGCAATCCTATTCGTCAAGAGTGTGATTGCTGTGGTATAATCTTCTGTTTTGAAGTTAAACTAAATCGGAGTTTTTATGTCTTCTTCTCCTAAGATTATTTTCGTTACTGGCGGTGTTGTTTCTTCATTAGGTAAAGGCATTGCTGGTGCATCTCTTGCTGCTGTTCTAGAAGCACGCGGATTAAAAGTTACCATCATGAAACTGGATCCATATATCAACGTTGATCCTGGTACCATGAGCCCAATTCAGCACGGAGAGGTGTTTGTTACTGAGGACGGTGCAGAAACCGATCTTGATCTTGGACATTACGAGCGTTTTATCAATGCAAGAATGTCAAAAAAGAATAATTTTACAACCGGTCGCATTTATTCAGATGTGATCAGAAAAGAGCGTCGTGGTGATTACTTAGGCGCAACAATTCAGGTTATCCCTCACATTACCAATGCTATTAAGGAGAAAATCCTTTCTGGATGCGAAGGTAATGATGTAACTCTAGTTGAAATCGGCGGTACCGTTGGTGATATCGAATCACTTCCTTTCCTAGAGGCAATTCGTCAGTTAGCAGTTGATATCGGCAGAGAGAATGCTTTATTTATGCATTTAACTCTTGTTCCTTATCTGCCAACTTCAGGTGAGGTAAAGACCAAGCCAACACAGCATTCTGTTAAGGAATTACTATCAATCGGTATTCAGCCAGATGTACTTGTTTGCCGTTCAGAGAATGGTATTCCTGCAAACGAGCGTCACAAGATAGCAATGTTCTGTAACGTTAAAGAGAACGCTGTAATCAACATGAAGGATGTTGATTCAATCTATAAGATTCCTGCATTATTAAAGAGCCAGGGCCTAGATCAGTTAGTTGTTGATCGTTTCCACCTGGATTGCAAGGAAGCAGATCTGTCAGATTGGGAACAGGTTCTATACCAGCAGGCAAATACTACTGGTGAAGTTACCATCGGTATGGTTGGTAAATATGTAGAATTACACGATGCCTATAAGTCAGTAAACGAGGCTTTAAAGCATGGTGGTTTAAAGAATCGTCTTCATGTAAATATTCGTTACATTGATTCTGAAGACGTTGAAGTAAAGGGCGTTTCTGTTCTTGAGGGACTTGACGCAATTCTTGTTCCTGGCGGTTTCGGTAAGCGTGGCGTAGAGGGTAAGATTCTTGCTGCTAAACACGCTCGTGAGAACAACATTCCTTACCTTGGCATCTGTCTGGGTATGCAGGTTGCTCTGATTGAGTACGCAAGAAATGTTGCAGGTCTGAAGAACGCAAACTCTACTGAATTCGATCCAGATACCAAGTATCCTGTAGTTGCACTGATTACAGAGTGGAAGGACGAATCAGGTAAGATTGAGAAGCGTACCGATAAATCTGATTTAGGTGGAACCATGAGACTTGGTGGTCAGCTATGCCATCTACAGGCTGGTTCTAAGGTTCGTGAGCTGTATGGTTCTGATGATATTGTTGAGCGTCATCGTCACAGATACGAAGTAAACAATACTCTAATCAAGAAAATCACTGATGCTGGCTTAAAGGTTGCCGGTCTTTCAACAGACAACAAGCTTGTTGAAATTATTGAGAACCCAGAGCATCCTTGGTTTATTGGTGTTCAGTTCCATCCTGAATTCACTTCAAATCCAAGAAAAGGTCATCCATTATTCTCAGGCTTCATTAAAGCAGCTAAGGAATATCAGGATAAGCACTAGAGTTTAGTTTTGTATGAAGATATTTGCAGTTATTCTTGTGATTATTATTGCCTGTCTAGGCTGGCAGACATATAACGGTCGTAATGGAATACTGCAGTATCGCGAAACTGAACAGAAACTGAAGGCTGCCTCTGCCAATACAGAGCGCCTTCAGAGAAGAAATCAGGCTCTTGAAGATGAAATTTCCGATTTAAAACAGGGAAATCGAGTTGTAGAAGAGCTTGCCCGCTCTGAATTAGGCATGGTAAAGCAGGAAGAAACCTTTTACCGTGTTATCGAAAAAGAAGAAAAAACTTCTCCTTCCAAATAGGATGCTTTTTTATGGAAAGCACTAAAATCGATGTTGTGCTCCCGGCTGCAGGAGTTGGGAAAAGAATGCATTTGAATATCCCTAAACAGTACGCCCTTTTAGGGGATAAAACTGTTCTGGAGTTAACCGTTGAAGCGGTATTTAAATGTCCTCTTGTGAACAATATTATTATTGGTATTAGCAGAGAAGATGAATACTTTAACGACCTGTCATTGGCTGATAATCCAAG
>JAGDBH010000302.1 GCA_017959135.1 Succinivibrio sp.
AATTCAGCAATGGAAGCATTCTTGTCAACAGACTTCTTAGAATATGCGCTCTGAGTCAGATTGCCAACAATGGTTTCCTCATAGTGTTTTATAACATCTGTATTATTTCCATGTCTTGCGGCGTATCTTTTATAAAGCTCCTCATCTGCAGAAGTAGGAGTTAACCATAGAAGAGCCTGATGCAGAGCCTTGTCAGCATCCTTTGAACGGTTAGCATAGAAATCTAAAAGCTCAATACCTTTTCTGATTGTTTCTTTACGATAGGTAAGAATCTTACCGTAGGTAATCTGAGCGTTGACATCATTAGGATTGTTTCTGATGTAGCCTGCAAGATCGGTTACAGCCTTATCGTAGTAAATCTTGTCGGCAGCCATGGTCAGGTAATACTCAGAAACCAGCGAGCTTGGAGGTATATTGCCAGAGAACATCTTACGGTACTCTGCAATTGCTGCGGAGGTATTGCCGCTTGAACTTAATGATCTTGCGTGATTTAACTGCTCAGCAGAGAGGTTTGACATGCTCTGCATACGAGTCAGCTGCTCAAGATAAGGGCTGTTAGGATTAACTTTCTCTAATCTTGCCTTATAGGTACTTGCAGTCTGAGCCTGATTGATTTCAGAAGCCCATAAAGACATATAGTAAAGAGCTTCCTCATTGTTAGGATCAGTAAGCAGAATTCTGTTTAATGCCTGAGTCGCCTTCTGGTGCTGGAATTTGTCATGCCAGAATTTAGCCTGATTCAACAGATTATCCTTAAGATTTGAAGAGTTTTTCTCCTGGTATGAGGTTGGACCTGTTGCTGTTCCGCTATTAGCTGCAAAAGCAGCAGGGATCAGAATCTGAGATAGCACAATGGCTAAAATGCTTTTATTAATAGTTGCTTTTTTCATATTCTAATACCTTAGTCCCAATCTTTTGTGTTGATGATGTCTTCGCCAAGACGGCTCTTTGCTCGTTTCTGCAGGTAAATTGAGATGATCAGCGATAGCATCATAATTATGAATACAGAGAATATAGCAAGCCAAAGAATATGCTCACCTGCAAAATGCAGAATCTTGTAGATGGTAGAAACATCACCTGAATAAATAAAATCACCAACAGTGTATTTGATAACTCTGTCCTGTCCTGAAATAATGGTCAGATCACCGCCAACGCCGCGGTTAACCATTGGATTATCAAGATCATTTGATAACTTGGCGATTTCCTTGTCATCAGTTGCAGTTACAACTACGGCAATTCTCTTGTCATCAAATGGAGAGAGCATACTTAAGAATCCTCTCCATGAAAGAGAAGTTCTTACGTAACGGTTAGCGTCTGCATTCTGGTTTCTGAAGTCTCCAGAGAACAGTCTTTCAAGACCGCGCATAACTCCGCCTCTGAAATTCAGCATACCGTAGTCATATACGTTAAGCTCATAGCCGTTGAAGGTGAAGGCAGAATTCTTGAACAGAACTGACAGAAAATCCTTGTTCATAAGAGTTGAAACAATCAGAATATCTTTCTCTGAAAGCTCTTCCTCATGCTGACGGATTTCGTTTAAGCCCATAAGAATCTGAGGCTTTGAGATTATTGCTCCGGTAGCATCACCACTGCGAGCTCCCATGTCAAACAAAGCTTTCAGTTCGCTTTCAGATGGATTCTCTGGAAGCAGAATTGCTGTCTGTGAATAGTCAGCATATTTTGAGAATGGGAATGATGCTCCTACGAAATAGGACAGATTTGGCAGCTTTGAGTAATGAACAGAATGAGATAAATCAATATAGCTTGATGAATCAATAACGCTCTTGATGTTTGTGTTCTGCAGAACAGAACATGGAGCACTATCGTTCAGTCTTAAATCAAAATATAGCTCAATATCATTCTCGCCATAGATATAGGCTGGGTTAACCTGAATATGTCTGCTGGTCTGTCTTGCATTACCGCCAAAAAGACGCCACATATTCTCTAAAAGACCTTTCTTGTTTACAGGAAGCTTGTCCTGGAAGAAACCTGACAGGGAAACATTAAGTCCGGATTCTCTTTCATTTAGTTCCTTTTCAGCTGGGAATTCATATGAGACATACAGATCACCCTGACCGTCGTACATCATGTACAGATCAGGTGCTGTTCTGAATGGCAGATGAATAGAGTTATGCCAGAAGCCCTTTGTGGTCATTGACTGACCTGGCTGCAGAAGTTCTCTTAAGTATACTTTTCTGGTAGTAGGAATCCACTTAGGAGCATCATAGGCGTAACTGTCCTGAAGAGTTCTTGCATATATAGGATAGTAGGAAACATCTACAAGCTTCTCGTTTGGTGAGAAGATAGGATCAGTAAGCTGTAGAATTGCGCTGGTAAATTCAACATCAGATTCAGCAACTATATAAACTACCTTATAAGGATAGAAGTAAGGATTTTTCTTGATATAAACACCTTTCTTCTCAGGCAGAGCCATACCAGCAATTTTCTCCTCAGGTTTGCCAAAGATAATGGCATGATTGTGAGGCAGTTTATCGTAGGATACCTTGAACTGAACTCCTCTGAAGTCAGCCTTGTTTCCTAAGAAGGATGACAGCATGTGAGCAGCCTTAATCTCTTCTCTTGAAGGATTCTTTGAGAAGACATACTCAACAGATCCCTTGCTGATATCGTATTTATCTAAGAATGGCAGAGGGAATAGAGTCAGATCAGAGTCGATCTCCATGCTATTGCCTTCAACGCTTAGGAAGCTGTTGCCTTCAATACTGATTTCATTGAATCCTGTGTAGTCGATTTTGCAGTCAG
>JAGDBH010000303.1 GCA_017959135.1 Succinivibrio sp.
AGAACACAGAACTTTATCAGGAAACGATTTCAAAAGATAGTCAGAGTGGACAGAGTCTTCCCTAATCAGGTAGGAATTAACGCTTAAAAAGCTAGAAAAAAGAGAGTAATCAGGTATGAATGAAAGTGAAGCAATCTCTCAGGATTCAGATGTAGGTTTTATTACGGCTCACCCAGTCTGGACCATTGTTATCATTCTGGGTGTCATTCTTCTGATCTTCCTTTTCATCAGATTTATATTCTTCCTAAGGAGAAAACGCCAGAAGACTGTTGAGGTGGCATCCCTGAAAAAGGATCTGATGATCTGGTCTAGGCTGTCTTCATTTGTACGAGGCGGAAGGGAAACCGACAAGGCCAAGCTTGAGCTTAATAACAAGCTGGTTACAATCGACAGTCTGTTCTCCGACTGTGCCACCATACTCAAGGTAAACCGTAGGATCTACCGTCAAGATCTCACCTGGCATCTGATTGTGGGTGAGCCTCAGTGCGGCAAGTCTACTCTGATTGAAAAGTCTGGTCTTGATTACAATCCCTCATTTGTTGAAGGCAAGGATAAGCCTCCTGTAAAGTTCTATATAAATTCCAGTGAAGTTGTAGTTGATGTATCAGGCAAGGTGTTCTTTGACAACTGGGCCGGTGGCTCGAGTGCTGAGTGGAACTATATCTGCTCTAAGATCCGCAAGGCTCACAGAACAAAACCTTTAGAATCGATTATCATTGCAATCTCAGCTGAATCCTAAATTGCTGATGATAAGGATCTTACGCTAAAGAAAGCTCATCTGATTGTGGATGAACTTCTGCATCTGACCTTTGTATTAAGCATGAATCTGCCTTGTTATGTGGTAATTACAAAGCTTGATACGGTTTTAGGTTTCCGTGAGTACTTCAACGGTGCCGACGATTCCTTGACCAATCAGATTGTAGGTTATCAGCCTAAGGTTGAGGACGGGTTCTTCCATTCTGATGATTTTAATTCCAGTTTTGCTGCTCTGGTGGAAAGACTCAAGGCTGGGGCTGTTAATCAGCTTATGCGCTCGGATGTAATTGAACTTACAAACCGAAACGAAAGCAGAATGCCTCTTACTGGCAACATCTACATGTTTGCTGACGGCTTTTCTGAGCTTAAGTCCAATTTGAACTTATATCTTGAAACTATTTTCGGTTCCAATTCTCTTCGAGGCAGGGCAATTCTTTCTTTTAAGGGTGTGTACTTCACCTCTGCAGAGGATAAAGGTTACTGTCTATCAAACCGTTTTGCACAGCTTCAGAACACTACTGTTGATGATGCTCTGATGGTTGATAGCAACAAGCTTTCTTTATCATTCTTCATCAAAAAGCTGCTGTCATTGAAGGTCTTTGGTAAAAAGAATGATGCTCAGTTTACCAAGCGTGAAATCTTTATAAGAAAACTGCCTTTCTACACCTGCTGTGCTCTTTTGCTCATGATTTCAATGAACTACTGGTATGGAACACTGTTTAAGGCCGGAGAATTTGAAAAGAAGCTTGAGGATTCAACCGTCTATTATCAGAAGCTTCTAAATGATATTGACTCTGGAGCCATTGACTCTGCCCAGCTGTTTTCTGCTAATGAGAACGGAGATGTTATCAGGAACTTTGATTTTCCTATGCCAAACTCCAATGCAACTTCCAGACTTAACT
>JAGDBH010000304.1 GCA_017959135.1 Succinivibrio sp.
ATTGCTGCCGGACGAGAGTTCCTAAATTACCCCGAGCTGCCCAAAGATGTCCGCTATAAACAGATGCTCGCTTCAGTAGGTCAGGTAAAACTGATTGAAGAGTGGGAGAAGCTGTTCTCTATTTATGATATCCGTGTAGGTCAGATCCTGATTACACGAGCAGATCTTGATAATCGCGAGCGTTATCTGAATGCTCGAGATACTCTTTTTGCTCTTCTGGAGATGGGAGTTGTTCCTATCATCAATGAAAATGATGCAGTAAGCGTGTCTGAAATCAAGGTTGGTGACAACGATAATCTTGCTGCTCTGTCAGGTGTTCTGATTGAGGCTGACAAGGTTATTCTGCTGACCGATCAGAAAGGTCTATACACCGGTGATCCAAGACATGATCCTGATGCAAAGCTTATCAGCACTGTTGAGAAGATTGATGAGCATATCATTGAGATTGCAGGTGGTTCAGGAACCTCTCTGGGGACAGGCGGTATGGCCACCAAGATTAAGGCTGCCAAGGTCGCAACCGAGGCCGGTGTTGAGCTTATTATTGCCTCAGGTGCAAATCCATCTGCTATTGTTGATGTTATCAACAGAAACGCAGAATGCACAGTATTCCTGCCATCAAAGAAGCCTGTACTTGCAAGAAAGTCATGGATCAGTACTGCAACACTTGCTGTTGGTTCTATCTATATTGATGATGGTGCAGCTAAGGCTCTTATAACTTCAGGCTCAAGTCTTCTTCCAAAGGGAATTACCTCTATTAAGGGAGATTTCCTGCGTGGTGCAACTGTGGAAATCAGAAGTTCAGACGATAAGGTGATTGCCCGCGGTCTAACCCGTTATTCATCAGATGAGCTTAATCTGATTGCTAAGAAGCGTTCTTCAGAGATTGAAAAGACTCTGGGCTTTTCACATGGTGATGTAGCTGTACATCGTGACGATTTAGTATTGGTGAACAAGTAAGACTATGACAGATATTATTGAAACTGATAAAAGAGCGCGCAAAGCCGGTTATGATTTTGCTCTGCTTTCAACCTCTGAGAAAAATGAAGCTCTGCATACAATTGCTTCTATGTTAAGAGATGCTTCTGAGAGTATTTTTGAAACCAACAGAAAGGATGTGGAGAATGCCAGAGCCAAAGGCTTGAATGAGGCTATGGTTGACCGTCTTACCTTTACTAAGGCCCGTTTTGATGAAATGGTGGATGGTCTTGATAAGGTCGCAGCCTTAGCAGATCCTTGTGGTAAAACCTTTGACGGACGAGTTCTGCCAAATGGACTTGAGGTTGTTAAAAAATCTGTGCCTTTTGGTGTGGTAGGCGTAATTTATGAGTCCCGTCCAAATGTTACTGTAGATATTGCTGGTTTATGTCTGAAGTCTGGCAATGCATGTCTTTTAAGAGGCGGCTCTGAGGCTTTTAACACTAATTCTCTTCTTCACAGTATTATCACCAAAGCTCTTGAAAAGTGTGGTATTAACCCAGATGGTGTTTCCTTTGTAGACAGCACCGACAGAGAGCTGGTTGGTACAATGCTCTCATTAGATCAGTATATTGATGTGCTGATCCCTCGCGGAGGTGAAAAGCTTCAGCGTATGTGCCAGAGAGAGTCATCAATTCCAGTGATTATCGGCGGCTTTGGTATTTCTCATATTTTTGTGGATGAGTCAGCTGATCTTGATCGCAGCGTTGACATTATCTTCAATGCAAAGACCCAGAAACCATCAGCCTGCAACAGTCTTGATACTCTGCTGGTTCATGAGAAGATTGCAGATAAATTCCTGCCAATGGTTTTAAATAAGCTTAAGGAAAAGGAAGTTGCTGTTCTTGCTCATGATGAAGCCTTTGCAAAATGCGGCGACTACCCATTCCTGGAGAGGGGCTGTGCCGAGGATTTTGATAGAGAGTTTTTATCTTTGAAGATGAACGTGAGAATTGTGCCTGATGTCTACGAGGCAATTACTCATTTAAGAGTACACAACGCATCTCATTCTGATTCAATTCTGACAGACAGCAGAAGAAATGCTGATCTCTTTGTTAAATCAGCAGGTTCAGCATGTGTTTATGTAAATGCTTCTACACGTTTCTCTGATGGAGGTCAGTTTGGAATGGGCGCTGAGGTGGCTATTTCAACTCAGAAGCTTCATGCAAGAGGGCCTATGGCACTTCAGGAGCTTACAACCTATCAGTATGTCTGCTCAGGTGATTACATTTACAGACACTAGTTTGTAAGCTTTCTAAGACGATATATCCTATCTTTGGGATTGCGATATGTCGTCTTTGTACTGTTTGCCAACAAATAATTCTCATCATATTTTCAAATATGATTTTCTCTAAAACAAATCCTTTTTTGACCTTTGTCTATTTCTTCGTTTTTTTAGCTGTTTGTTTCGCTCACGGAACAACCTGTGACCAGTCCACTTCCTATAATGGTATATAGACCGGAAAAATCCATTCTTCCAAATATTCCCCAAGACAGTTTTAAGGTGAGATATGAGCGATTTAAGCAGAACTGATGTTGAAGATATAGTGAAAAGAGTCTTAAACGAGACCCTTGATAAAAAGAACGAAGAGCTGGTTCAGAAGCTTAGAATCTTCGTTGATATGACTTTAAACAAGATTCTTGAAACCAAGTTAAAGACTCTTTTAGAACAGCTTAATTCAGGTCTTTCTGAAGGTTCCTCTGACAATTCATCTTATATAAGAGAAGTAAATTCAACCTTAAGTGAAGTTATGCGAGAGCTCAATGCAGTATCTGAATCCTGCAATGAACTGCTTGATAAGGTTGACTCTCTTGAGTTAAGACTTGAGGAGCCATAATACACTCAACAGCAGTTTCTATTTTTCTCTATGCGGTATACACCGCTGCAGGGTAGAGAATGCAAAGGTTCTCTGCCTTGTTTTCTTTTTGTTAATCCTGAATCTGTGTCTTAGGTTTAAGAAAAATCCTTCAATCTTTAATACAGTTAGCTATTAGCATTGAAAAACTGTAAACATGAGGTGACAGATGAGATTACCATCTCTTAACAAATACAAGATTACAATATCTACTATTATTATCCAGTCTTTCTTCATAACTTCAGCTATTGCTCAGGAACCGTCAAGAATGGCTCTGGAGCAGAATATGCCTAATGGAGAGTCAATCTATGTCTGGTACAGAAAAGGTCTTCCTGTAAATGCAGACAGAGCTCGAGGAAATACTTTAAAGACTGAAACTATTCTTTTGAAGAAGGGAACTGTTAGAAGACATGGCTCATTACCTCTTCCTTGCGATATTGCTCTTGAAAAGGATGTTCCTGTAAAGATGCGTGATGGTACAACCATCTATGTAGATATCTTCAGACCAAATGACAGTAAGAAACATCCTGCCATCATGGCCTGGAGTCCTTATGGTAAGGAAATAGGCGGTCAGTGGCTTGATGATGTACCTTTCAGAGCCGGTGTTCCTCAGGGGGCGACTTCCGGTCTTGAGAAATTTGAAGGACCTGATCCTGCATACTGGGTGGCTCATGGTTATGCCATCATCAATCCTGACAGTCGCGGAGCCTATAA
>JAGDBH010000305.1 GCA_017959135.1 Succinivibrio sp.
GGTCACCTTCTGTAATGACTACAACTTACTGTCGTAGGATTTCAAGCTGTTTTATAAAGTCTGAACCATACATTTAATATTGGTCTTTGCCTGAACTCTCTGGCAGATTCCCTGTACTGCAGCTCTGTTCTTTGAGGTTCCGGCATAAACCTTAATTAAAGGTTTTCCATTGATATTAACATTCTGAGTAACAGGAGAAAAACCAGCACTCTTTAACTGAGAAATAACCTGCTGAGCTCCAGCCTTCTTAGAGAACACACCAACCTGAGCGGCATAGCTGCCTGATGCTAAAGCATTTGTATCTGCCTTAGGAGCTGCAGTCTTCTGTGCATTAGCCTTTGGAGCGGCAGTAGCTGCAGAGTGGCTTGATTTTAAGGTTTCGCTCTTCACGGTCTGATTTGAAACACTTGGAAGAGCTGCACTCTGAGATGAATTAGTTGGAGTTGCAACCTCAAGATCAGATGATGCAAACATGTTGTCATCAGGAATCTCTGCAACATCAACAGTATTAGAATTTGCTGTATCAGACTGCTTTGTCTTTAAAGCATCAAAAGGAGAATCTGCCTTTGGCTGAACCTGAGTCTTGGCAACAGAGTCATCAATAGGATCTAGCAGATCAGAATAGTCATGCTCACCTGCTGAAACAAGCTGACCGTTATTGTCAGTTACAGCACCTTCAGGAGTGATGGCAATCGCATCGGTATTCTTCTTAGCAACAACATCATCCTTCATCAGGAATGGCATGAAAATCAGAATAACTGATAATAAAACCAGGAAGCCCACAATTCTGTTTCTCAGGCTTTTAGAAATAGTCTTTCCTTCTTTTTTAGTTGTTTCGTTATTGTCAGTCATATTAGTTCCCGATATTTGTTGTCTTTAAAGCTTTAACAGCTTCAGTTACAGTAACAAAGGAGCCGATTACATAAATTTCATCGTTTATTTCTGCATCAGCTAAACAGTCATTCAAAGACTCTTCAACTGTTGAATATGATTTTACCAAATCTTTATCAACACCATCTGCAATTAGAGCATTATACAGTCTTTGGGATTGTTCTCCTCGCTCTGTTGGCAGAGAAGATACATAAAAATTATCAAAGGAGTCTTTAAGAATCTTAAGAACTGATTCTATGTCCTTATCCTTTAGCATACCAATAACAGCACGTCTTCTGGCTAACTTGGTCTTTTTAAACAGAACGTCTCGTAAATGCTCTGCTGCAGGAGGATTATGCGCAACATCCAGATAAATTGAAGGACTGAGATGTACACACTGCATACGACCAGGCAGTGAAACCTCTGTTATGGCTTTAACTATAGCACTACCTGAGATTTTATACCCTTTTTCCAGAAGCAGATGAATAACTTTCATTGCAACCGGAGCACAAATCTCTGGAATTCGTGGCTTTGGATATTCAAATGAGGAAACAATTGAGCTTCCCTTCTGTACATATCTGAATTTTGAATCAAATACGCCATTAAAATCAACACCTTCAACACTTATAGAGGCGTTGCGTTCCTTGCAGATCTGAGAAATTCTGTATAAAGGTTCTGGCTTCATCCTGCCAACAACCACAAGAGACTTGTCTTTGATGATACCAGCCTTTTCCTCTGCTATCTTCTCAAGAGTATCTCCAAGGATATGAGTATGATCAAGACCAATTGAGGTAATCACACTTATGTCGGCATCAAGAGCATTGACCGCATCAAGACGACCGCCAAGACCTATTTCCATAACAGCAACCTTAACCTTGGCTCTGTCAAAACATACAAAAGCGGCTAATGTTGTGAACTCAAAATAGGTTAACGGAACATCCTTAGAATTATCATATACCTCTGAAAAAGCTTCGCATAAAAGTTCATCACTGACAGGAGTTCCGTCAATCATAATACGTTCATTGAACTTAAGTAAGTGAGGAGAGGTATATAGACCGGTAGTAATACCGCTGAAGGAAAGTGCAGAAGAAACCAGAGCTGCAGTTGAGCCCTTACCGTTTGTTCCTGCGATTTCGATTTTTAATGCTTGTTCAA
>JAGDBH010000037.1 GCA_017959135.1 Succinivibrio sp.
CTTCTAATAACTGCTCATGTAATGCGATTAGGGCATCTGAGGTATCGCCGTCCTTTAGCAGGAAGCATAGGTTATGCTTTGATGCGCCGTAGCAGATCATTCTTACTGAGAAAGACTTGATAGAGTCAAATGCTTTGGTAATAACGCCTGCATTTTCGGACATTTTATTGCCAATGATGGCAATAAGTGGCAATCCTGTTTCAACCTTAACATGGCAGAATTGACGTAATTCATTTAGCATGTTTTCACTAATCTGTGCAGAACCTGAGGTGCTGGTTCCGCCGTCAATAGTAACAGCAATTGAAATTTCTGATGTTGAAACCAGATCAATTGAATGATTGTATTTTGCAAATACTGCAAATACATTTGCCAAGAAACCAGTTGCACCAACCATAACAGGAGAAGAAAGAATAATCAGAGTCTGATTCTTTCTTAAAGCCAGAGCTCTGAAGTTAGGCTGAGACTCAGTCTCATATCTAACCCAGGTACCGCCTTTTTCAGGTTCACGTGATGAACCAACGAAAATAGGGATCTTCTTCTCAACAGCAGGTAGCATTGTTGAAGGATGCAGAACTTTTGCACCGAAGTTTGCCATTTCAGCAGCTTCAATATAAGTAAGCTCTGGAATTGGGCGTGCATTTTTAACGATGCGAGGGTCGGTGGTGAATACACCTGGAACATCAGTCCAGATTGAGATGGTAGCAACACCAAGAGCATCACCAAGTAGGGCAGCGGAGTAATCGGAGCCGCCTCTACCTAGAGTAGTAGTCTCACCGATGATATTAGAACCGATAAAGCCCTGAGTGATAATAACAGTTGAGTCACTGATTAAAGGCATCAGCTTATCGCGGGTTAATACACGGATATCATCTGTCAGAGGTTTTGCTCTGCTGAACTTGGAATCAGTTCTCATTACCTCTCTAACATCGAACCATGTTGCGTCAGTTCCGAAGTGCTTGAATAGGGCGACGAACAGGTAAGATGACATTAACTCACCGTGAGATACAAGACTGTCAGTTAACTGATCTGATGTCTGTTTTGCTGCCTGAGCAGTCTGTTCTCTAATCTCCTTAATGTGTCCTTCTACGAACTCCCTAAGTTCATCTTGATTGTCTAAATGTGAAATAATATCTTCATGGATACTGCGAAGTTTTGCGATGATCTCTTCAACTCTTTCATCGTTGCATTTGCCTGATGCAAGCTCAACAAGAAGATTGGTAACGCCTGCACATGCGCTCACTACGACAACGCGTGATTTTTTATTGCCGATGACAACCTTGTAGCTTGAAGACATTGCTTCAAAATTACCTACAGAAGTTCCACCAAACTTTGCTATATCTAAATTTTCCATATATTATTATGTATCCAAAATTTGTTATCGAAAAAAACTTGCATACGTACATATTAAAAAGACTTAAGATCTTTATCAATTGTAATATACATTATGTCTATAATGGTGCATAATGGCACCTAAAAAGAGCAGAATGAACAAAAAGTGGAACCTGAATTGAACAATAAACAACTTTTTTTGTTAGGCGCTAGACATTCCATACCAATTTGCCTTGGATACATCTCAGTTGGTACCGCTTATGCAGTAATGGCAATGCAGTCTGGCTATACCCAGTTTCAAACTATTCTAATGTCAGTCTTCAGCTACAGTGGCTCAGGACAGTTCTTTGCTGTGACCATGGCAAAGGAGAATGCTCCTATGATTGCTATTGCTTTAGGCCTTTTTTTACTGAATTTCAGATACTTCATTATGAGTACCTGTATATTCTCAAGATTTGAAAAGCTATCAAATCTATCAAGAGCTTTTTTTGCTCACTATGTTACCGATGAGCCTTTTGCTATATTTACAACAGCGCCAAAGGAGCTGGTTAAACTCTCCTATTTTGCTGGACTGGTTCTGACATCATGGTTTTCCTGGATTCTGGGGGCTGTAATCGGTGCGACAGCAAATGAATATCTGCCGGTAGATCTTGTTAATGCAATGAATGTGGCTTTATATGCTCTGTTCATCGCAATTATTGTTCCACCAGCAAAGGTTAACTTTAAACTGATGCTGATAATTGTCAGTGCAGCTGTAATGAATATTGTTCTTACTTCAGTTATGAATGCCTGCTGGGCTATTCTTATAACAATTGTCTGCTGTTCTCTGGTTGGTGCCTTATTTATGGAGAATAAAAA
>JAGDBH010000306.1 GCA_017959135.1 Succinivibrio sp.
AACGCTGCTGTATGTGGTATTACCGGTGCTTTCATGCTAGGCAGAAGAAATGATTTAGGTAAAGTTGTCATGACTCCTCATAACCTTGGCTTTACATATATCGGAGCATGTCTGCTGTGGATCTGCTGGTTAGGCTTTAACGCCGGTTCAGAGCTGGCTGCAGACGGTGTCAGTGCCTTAGCCTTTATCAACACTGTTCTATGTCCTGCAGCTGCAGCCTTAACCTGGATGATCTGTGAGTGGATTATCTTCAAGAAGCCATCAACCTTAGGAACAGCATCTGGTGTTATCGCAGGCCTGGTTGGTATTACTCCAGCATGTGCCTTCGTAAGTCCAGCAGGTTCAATTGTAATCGGTATTGCCTGCGGTATTATCTGTCTGTGGGGTGTTCACGGCTTTAAGAGACTGTTAAAGATTGATGACTCTCTTGATGTATTCGGTATCCATGGTTTAGGTGCAATAACCGGCGGTGTGCTTACCGGTGTATTCTGTGCTCCTGAATTAGGCGGTGCAGGCTTTAAGGGTGAGTGGACCTCTATTTTAGGTCAAACCTACGGTCAGTCTGTTTCAATCCTGATTTCAATCGTCTGGTCTTTCGTAGCTTCAGTTATCGCATTCTATGTTGCCAAGAAGCTTGTTGGTCTGAGAGTTTCTTCTGATGAGGAATCTGAAGGTCTTGATCTGGCCTCTCACGGCGAGCGTGGATACAATCTTTAATAGGGGATTTTAAAAATGAAAAGAATAGTAGCTATCATAAAGCCATTCAAACTGGACGACGTTCGCGAGAGTTTATCAAAGATTGGTATTTCAGGTATCACAGTTTCCGAGGCCAAGGGCTTTGGACGACAGAAAGGTCATACCGAGCTTTACCGTGGTGCTGAATACGTGGTTGATTTTCTTCCAAAGTGCAAGCTTGAGATTGTAACCACCGATGAACAGCTTGATGAATGTGTAGATGCAATCATCAAATCAGCCTACACAGGTAAGATTGGTGACGGCAAGATCTTCATCTCAGATGTAAGCCGAGTAATCAGAATCCGTACCGGCGAAGAGAATGACGAAGCTATTTAATTGTAAATAGCATAAAGATTAAATTATAAAGAGTTTTTTGGGTATATTGAAAATGGCGCCTCACTTTTTGGGACGCCATCTTTTTTTGTATCTATACAGAAAGCTTTTTTATCAGAATCAGATATTCTCTGATTACAGAGCCATCTTTTTATCCAGCTCGTAATTTAAAAGCAGAAGCTTTGGTGCCTTTCTGTACTTCATAATGTAGACAGTTCTTGAGGTAAAGAAAACAGCAGAGAAGGTCAGAGCACAGATAAAGCCGATCCAGATACCTGAAGCCTCCAGTCTCTCTCCTATAATTCCCCATGACAGTACATAGCCTAAAGGCAGACCTATACACCAGAAAGATAAAACTGTATTGATAAGGATAGTTTTAGAATCCTTAAAGCCCTGAAGAATTCCGCCAAGAACACACTGGATTGACTCTGGCAGCATATAGATGCAGTTTAGGATCATCAGGAAAGAGGTGACCGCAAGAACCTTCGGATCGTTTGAATATAAGGATGCAATCTTATCTCTTAATAACAGCAGTAATGTCAGATAGACAATCAGACAGGCCATATTTATAGACATCACAACCTTGCAGACTACAACCGCCTTATCCCAGTTTTTAATGCCCATTGCCGATGCGGTTCTGATAGTTGCAGTAAGACCAAGACACAGCGAAAT
>JAGDBH010000307.1 GCA_017959135.1 Succinivibrio sp.
GTTTATACTTTCAGGTCACGAACCTGCAGTACTAGGTTATGCAGTTCGGCAACAGACTTGGTAACATTTTCCTGTGCTTCCTGAACCTTGGCTGCCAGGCTTTGAGCTGAAGCTGTAATATCCTGCATATTGGTGGAGATTTCAGCTGTTGCTGTAGTCTGCTGTTCTGCAGCAGTTGCAATCTGGGTAATCTGACTGTTAACGTCTGATACCTGAGCGGATACATTGTTAAGCAGATCTGATACAGCACCAGTTCTTGTTGCCAATGTATTCATGTTTTCCAATGATGCAATCATAGATTCATTAGCGGTATTAGCGTCATTCTGAATCTGACCGACCATCTTAATGATTTCCTGAGTAGAACTACCGGTACGTGATGCCAGAGAACGAACTTCATCTGCTACCACTGCGAATCCCTTACCGGCTTCACCTGCACGGGCTGCCTCAATAGCAGCGTTAAGTGCCAGCAGGTTGGTCTGAGATGCAATATCCTCAATGGTCTGAACGATTGTTCCAATCTTCTGTGACTGATCTACCAGAGCCTTAATGTGTTCAGCATCAGTACGGCTTCTTTCCACCTGATCATGAATTGCACGGATAGTTGATTCAACCTCAGATACACCCTGAGATGTGGTCTGATTTGAGGTATTTGCTGAAGCCGCTGCACTTTCACAGTTCTTTGCAATATCACCGGTGGTTGACACCATCTCATCAGATGCTGCTGCCACAGTTAATGCTCTGTTCTGTGTGCTCTGAGCGCTTTCGTTGATATCTGCTGTAATGGTGTTGATTACATTCATGTTGTTCTCAACATCTACAGCAGCCTGTTTGATGGTTCCAACAAGTCCCTGCCACTTTGAACGCATTGATTCAAGTCTGCGTAGCAGTACACCGAATTCATCAGAAGTGGTTGGTCTGAATTCATGTGTTAAGTCACCAGATGCCATTACATCTGCTCCATCCATTGCAACCTTGAGAGCTTTAGTAATTGAGCCTGATAGAGCAAGTGCAATTATGATTGCAATACCGATGGCAAAGCAGGCGGTTACCAGAATGATAATAATAGGAGTTGTACTTGCAATGGATTCAACTTCATTCTTTGCTAATTCAATCTGTTTTGTTGAAATCTTATCTGCATTCTGGGTTACTCTATCAAAGTTTGGTGCAAGATACTGGTCATAAATATCTCTTGCCTTCTCTTCGTCTTTCGCCTTTAATGCAGCTAGGAAATCTCCAGTTGAATGCTCAATATATTCTTTTGAGCCATCTTTCATATGAGCAGTAGCCTGAGGATCACTCTGTCCTTTCAGTATAGATGTAACCTCTATCAGCTTTTGAGCTGCAGCTTTTATCTGTTCATCATGAACTGCCGGATCATATGATTCTACATTCTTCTGCAGAGCAAAACTGATAGCATCTGCGTCGATCATAGCTTTAGACACGTTATGTGTTCTGGTATGACGAACGCCAAGAATGTCATCAACATCAATAATGACATCGTTGGTTGCAAACAACTGTCTTAGTGAAATTACCGAAATTAAGATTGTAAATACAATGATGATTGTAAAAGCCAGTAATAACTTTGCCTTCACACTTAATTTACTCAGCATATTCATAATGATTATCCTAATAATGTTGCTAGTTTCTTATGGCAATAAAATCCCATAAGATTCAATACCACTTCATAGATAATTATGTGTGAAAATCAAAATAATGCCTTAAATTTCATGTTATTTTTTGTGTTTTGTTACAAAAGTCATATAAAAAGTGAGATTTAATACATAGTTTTAGACGGCTAAAATTGTTTAAAGCCTTTGTTTGTGACCTATTGTTAAGTTTCTTTTTTATTCAAAACAATTCTGTACTAAACTTATTTTTAGACGCTGTTTAATTTCATAAGGTAAATACGATGAGATTCTTCAGATTTATTAAATATATGTTTATTTCTGTACTGCTATGCAGTCTTTCTGTAAATGCCTCCGATTCCCTAAGAAAATTGAAGGTATCTTTGTTACTTGAGCATGAGGCATTTCTTGTATGGTACAGCATTGAGCAGGGCTGGGATA
>JAGDBH010000038.1 GCA_017959135.1 Succinivibrio sp.
AACTCTCTACGTGAACGTCTATAACTTTTCAAAACGATATTTCTGTTTTACATCTGGATATTTCACGTGATCAACCTCTGACATGAACATGTCCAAAGGTCTGATACAAGGCTCCATTACAGGTTTTACTGATTCATCCTTAAGGTAATCGTCTTTTGAGATTCTCTCGTATACCACCATTCGCTCCTCGGTCTCTGAATGATGTCCAACACAGATGATGTGGTAGTAGTTGTCTTTGAAATGCTTGAATATCTCGCCGTTCTTTGGTTCTGGTCTGCTCATTGTCTTCTCCAGATATATTTTTCTAAGAATTGTGTCTGATGATTTTAACATCGGCAAGACAGAATATTCTCAAATATTTCAGTCAATTAAACATGTAAAAAAGAAGAGCCATCATTTTGATGACTCTAAACAGGAATTGTTAATCTTACTTAAGCAGTTTTGGTCCCATGTCACCAATGCTTACAAGTCCTCTTGGTATGATTCTGAGTTTTGGAATAACCGGTAGAGATAGGAATGAGAGGGTAACAAAAGGATCAATATCTTTATAAACACCCATTTCATAGGCCTTATTCTTAAGACGTTCAATCTTTGCGCTAACATTATCCAAGCTTTCATTGGAAATTAGTCCCATGATAGGTAGGGGCAGGGAATCAAATACCTTTCCTTTTTCGACAACAACAATTCCTCCCTGAAGTCTGGCGATTTCATTTACTGCAATAGCCATGTCATTATCGTTGTCACCTACAACTATGATGTTATGAGAGTCATGAGCGACTGAAATTGCTATTGCGCCGTTCTGAATTCCATAGCCGTTGGTGATTGCAACACCTATCAGACCTTTGTTTTTATGACGTTCAATTGAGGCAATTTTCTTGAAGTCACCATATGCTTTGAAATTGTCTGTAGGATTGAATCTTATCAGAATATCCTCAGTGGTAATCTGTCTTGGAACAATGCTGATTACATGAACAGGCTCTTCATCTATAGGCAGTCTGAACTGTTCTGGTGTTATTTTGGAGATATTAACTGTATGTTTCAGTTCCTTTGGACAGGCTGGTCCCTTTTTAAAGGATTCCTTACCTTTAATTTCCTTGCCTTTTACGAAAACTCTCTCAACATTGAACTTCTTGAGATTATCCACGATGATAAAATCAGCCTGATAACCAGGAGCAATTGCGCCTAGATGTTTTAGACCATAGCGGCGTGCTGTATTGATGGTGGCAATCTTGATGGCATCAATTGGCTTCATTCCAAGTGAAATTGCGATTCTGACGTTGTTATCGATATGACCGATTTTTACAATATCTTCAACATGACGGTCATCTGTACAGAAACTGAAATTGCAATTATCAATTTCAGAAGTCAGAATTCCCTTAATCAGATTCTCAACATTATGGGCCGCACTTCCTTCTCTGATTAGAACCTGAATTCCAAGACGTGCTTTTTCAAGTGCTCCTTCAAAGTCTATTGACTCATGATCTGTATCAATACCTGCAGCACTGTATTTCATAAGGTTAATGCCGGATAGGGAAGGAATATGTCCGTCAATGATATGGTTCTGATCGAAGAGTTCCAGTTTTTTAAACATCTTCTTATAAGCGTTGATTACCGCTTCTGCATCCATAACTTCTGCAAGGCCCAGTAATCTTGGACGATTTACATAAGGCTTCATATCCTCAGCGGTCAGCTCGCAGCCGTTATCATCAAGACTGGTTGCCGGAACACATGATGGCATGGTTACAAAGACGTTGGCAGGAGCATCCTCGGTCTGATCAAGAATATACTTAATTCCTTTAATACCGCTGACGTTAGCTGCTTCATGAGGATCTGCAATTAAGGTTGTGGTGCCGTGCATAACTGCTACTGCAAGCAGATCACGAGGCTGTACCATGGTTGATTCGAAATGCATATGCGCATCAATCAGTCCAGGTACAACATATTTGTCCTTAACATCAATCTCTTCTTTGCCTCGGCCGGTTTCGGACCAGAAGACAAAATGACCTGCACATACAGCAAGATTGGAATGGAAGATTTCACCTGTAAAGACATTAACTATATTACAGTTTCTAAGCAGGAGATCTGCCGGCTCCTTTCCGTCCATGACCTCCTTTATTTTAAGGTAGCTCTGTCTATCCATTCTTGTTCCCAAAAAGCACAGTTATCCTTTAATTGCAGATTTTCAGGTAATCATCCAGAGACATGAAATCCACACTGGTAACTGAACATGCTTTATTTTTGTATTCTTCGATTTTGCTTTCAGAGAGTGCTACTGACTCTGGTACATATGACACTCTGTTCTTAATTTCGTTATTGATTTCTCTGATATAGGTTAAATACTCCTGAGGGAATTCAGCATTCTTGGTTGTTACTGTTCCTTTTTCTGTAATCAGTTTTACTGACTTTTCATCTGGATTTGCTGGATTAGCTTCATGTACGTATCCAATCTGTTTTGCTTTTCCACTGTTTAAAGTGTTGCTGAAGCTGATTCTTTCAAGATTTGGCTTCACCTGGGTCGTGATGTTGAAGCAGGTTTCATTGTCATTTTCAACGGAACAGTATGATTTTGTATATTCTTCAAATGAATTGTCCTGATTGTATCTGTATATATAGGTTACATCTCTGGTCTCAAGTATGTCTGTTATAAGCTCCCCGTACTTAGTTTTTTTAGGTGTTACCGATCTGAAGTAACC
>JAGDBH010000308.1 GCA_017959135.1 Succinivibrio sp.
CTACCTCAACCGGCAGTGTTTTATTCAGGCTTGTTATCACCCTGGCTCTTTCTCAGTTTCTGTGTTTCCTTCTGACTATAAAGGATGTGCACCTCTTTGTATCTGAGCTTCTGCACGGTGCTTTCCTCTCAAAGAGAACAGCTTTTATAGGACTTGTTCTGTTCGTATACTGTCCTATGCTGGTATGGCCTCTGTCCGTCATATATCTTCTGCCGGTATTCTTTATTGCACTGGTATCCTTTGTGTTTGTGGTTCATATGGTGTCACAGTCACGCGCAGTTTCAAGAGATTTTCTGACCGGTATGAACAATCGAAACGAGCTTTATCGATACCTTTCAAGACTGTTTGAGAAGGAGGACGATTTAACTCCTGCTCTTAATATCATTTTCATCGATATCAACAAGTTTAAGAGTATCAACGACACCTTTGGTCATTCCCAGGGAGACAAGGCTTTAATCTGCATGGCAAACTGTCTGCGTCAGTCTGCCTTCTCCAAGGACTGCTTTTTAAGCCGCTATGCCGGTGATGAATTCATTATTGTGCTAAGAGAGAGTGGCGAGAATACTGTTCAGAAGTTTATCGACACCTTGAATCAGAAGATTAAGCATGCCAATGATACCAATACGGATCCATACCGTCTTTCCGTTGCTATCGGCTCTGTAAGCTACTCTGAAGAATATAGTTCTGTCGAAAAGTTTATTGAGGCTGCCGACAGAAAGATGTATGACAGAAAGGCTGATACCACAAGAGATACTACATCTATGATGTAGTAGTTAAAAACCGCCGTTCTGATATGCTCTTGCAATTACATAGGATGGCTCGTAGAAAGCACTGCAGTTGTAATTATCAATCACCTCACATATGTCGTTGTTGTATACACGAATTATTCCACCCACGAAATCTTCTTTTGTGTCCATTGTGTCTAATATTAATCTTTTGTATACGCTTCCCATCTCAAGTTCTGTAGGTATTCTTTCAGCAAGTTCCTTATCTACATTGGTGATATCAAAATCACCTGATTTTAGGTTGTATTGCTCTATCCAGTCAGCTTGAACCTTTAAAGGATTCTCAGAATGCAATACATTTGCAACGCTAATAAGATGAGTCAATTCTTCTTTACCAATTGCATTTACTACATACTTGTTTCTTTGGTGTAAATGTCGGGCAACACGTTCTATCATGTAGCAGATGAAAAACAGATCGTCCTCTTCTATGTCTTCGTCAGGGAAGTATTTATTTTTCATATAATTATTTTCCTTCTAATACTAAAGTCTTTTGTGCTGATTCTGTACAAAATAAAATCTTTGATTGTGTTGTTTGATTATCCTATTCGCAGTCATATACAACATGCTGTAACAGACTAACTGGAATATATTTTTTTAAGAGAAAAATATTAATAAAGAGCGAATATCTGAAGTATTATTCTTAATTTAATACAGAAATAAGTCTTAATTGAGATTATTTTTAGCTTTTTCCAAATCTGATACAAGTTTTTGCACACAAACGGACACCTTTTTTATTTGTGATACCGGTATTTGAGCTTTACTGCGTTTGTCTTTACAATGGTTCTAATAAAATAAGGATGTAAAAATGACACAGTACAGTTCATTTGCTAATGGTGGCATAACTTTAATAAAACCATATCAGGCCGGAAAGCCAATTGAAGAGGTTCAGCGTGAGCTGGGGCTTTCCGATGTAATCAAACTAGCTTCAAACGAGAATCCATTCGGCATGAGCCAGATGGCTAAAAAGGCAGCTTTTGAGGCCATTGAGCAGGGCAATCTCTATCCTGATTCAAACGGTTATTATCTAAAGCAGAAACTGCATTCAAAGTTTGGCTACGATCCTGAGCGCATTACTCTTGGTGCTGGTTCAAATGAACTTATCAATCTTCTGTTTGAGGCCTTTGTAAACAGAGATGTTAATGTAATCTTCCCTGAATACTCATTTGTTGTGTATCCAATGGAGACAACAGTAAACGGAGCAGAGGCCCGAGCAATTCCTCTGAAGAATTACTGTGCAGACCTTGATGCTATTTTAGCTGCAGTTGACAGCAAAACCAGAATCATTGCCTTTGCAAATCCATCAAACCCAATCGGTACCGCTATCTCCTCAAAGGATATGTACAACTTCCTAAAGAAGGTTCCAAAGGAGACTCTGGTTGTAATTGATGAGGCCTACAATGAGTTCAACAGTGGTGATGACTCATTTGAGGATACTGCAAAGTGGCTTGATGTGTTTGAGAATCTGATTGTCTCACGTACCTTCTCAAAGGCCTATGGTCTTGCAGGTTTAAGAGTCGGCTATATGCTGGCAAATCCAGAGGTTACCTCAATTCTCAACCGTCTGAGAGCTCCATTCAATGTGAATATTGCAGCTTTAGCCGCAGCCTGTGCAGCTTTGGATGATAAGGAATTCCTTGATAAGACTGTAAAGAACAATACCGCTGAGCGCGTAAGATATGCGGAGTTCTGCAGAAAGAATAATCTTTTCATGATCCCATCCTTTGCAAACTTCGTTGCAATTGATTTTAAGGATTATGATGCCCAGCTGATAGCAGACAGACTACTGCATATGGGCGTAATTGTAAGACCGCTGTTAGGCTACAAGCTTAAGACAATCCTCAGAATCTCAATCGGCACTCCAAAAGAGAATGACAGATTCTTTGAGTGTGTTGAAACAATACTTAAGGACATGAAGAATTGAAAACAGCTTCACTAAAACTAAAAAAGATTCAGTCTGTAAGCGGACAGGTGATTATGCCAGGCTCAAAGAGCCTGTCTAACCGTGCGCTGCTGGTTTCAGCCCTGGCCAAAGGTAAAACCAAGCTTTTAAACGTTTTAAAGTCAGATGATACAGCCCGTATGATTGAAGCTTTAAAGCAGCTTGGGGTAAATCTTAATGCTGTAACAGGTTCAATTGATGTAACCGGCATTGACGGTGTCTTTGACAAAGGCTTAAATCAGCTGACACTTGATCTGGGAAATGCAGGTACTGCCATGAGACCTTTATGTGCAGCCCTGTCTGTATCCTCAGGTGTATTCACTCTGACCGGTGAGCCTCGTATGATGGAGCGTCCTATCGGACCTCTGACCGAAGCTTTAAAGGAGATCGGCTGCAATATTGAGTATCTGAACAATGACGGTTTTCCTCCACTGCAGATCCGCGGCACTACTCCAAAGAAACATTCAATCAGAGTAAGCGGCGATACCTCAAGTCAGTTTATTACCGCTCTGCTAATGACAGCTCCTGTATGTGGCGGTCTTGATATTTCCGTAAGCGGTGATCTGATTTCAAAGCCATACGTTGATTTAACCATCAAGCTCATTGAGAAGTTCGGAGCCAAAGTTCACCGTAACGGCTATTCATCCTTTAAGGTTGAAGGCAGCGGCTATACCTCACCAGGCTCATATCTGATTGAAGGTGATGCCACCGGTGCCACCTATTTTGCAGCAGCTGCCGCCATCAAGGGACAGCTTGAGATCTACGGTCTTCCAGATGACAGTGTTCAGGGCGATATCAGATTCTTTGATGTTCTAAAGAAGATGGGCGCCAAGGTTACCCGTCAGGAAAACTCAATTCTGGTTAAATCAGGTAAGCTTCACGGTATTGAGATTGATATGAATTCAATGCCTGATGCTGCCATGACCCTAGTTCCTCTTGCCATGTACACTGATTCTCCTGTTGTCATCAAGAATATCGCCAGCTGGAGAGTAAAGGAGACAGACCGTATCGATGCTATGGTCAAGGAGATGACTAAGCTTGGAGTTAATGTTGAATCTGGCGATGACTGGATCAGTATCGATGCTTCAAAGCGAAACGATGCTACTCCTGTCTTTGATACATATAATGATCATCGAATGGCAATGTGTATGTCTCTGATTGCCTTTGACAGAGAAGTTGTTATCAATGATCCAGATTGCATCAGAAAGACTTTCCCAACTTACTTTACTCTTCTGAATTCAGTAGCAAAGAACTAATAAAAATCTAACATTAAGGTGAGAAGATTCTCACCTTAATAAGTTATGAGGTTTTTATGAGAAAATTTCTATCGGTACTGTTTGGTATCTTTTTACTCTCATCATCTTTCTGTGCTTCAGCTCAGACAGAAACTGTTGCTTTTATGCACAAGACTTTTGATGTAAAACTTCCTGACAACTACTGTAGAGTACCAGCAGATGACCGCCTGTTCAGACTACATCAGCGTGCGTACGGAAAAAGCGTCAAGCTTGGATTTATTGCAGCAAAGTGTGATGCGGTAAGAGATCTTGTAGAAGGTCGCAGTAAATCTCTTTCTCATTTCATTGCTGTAGAGCAGATTGGAATTGACAGAAAATTTGTGAAATTCGGTTTTGGCAGCTGGGCCTATGTAACCTTAATCACCGCCTTTAAACCAAATTTTGCCAAGCTTGAAAAACGTCTTAAGGATAAACTTGAAGACGAGTATCAGACCACCATTACCAACATCAATTATGCTCCTGTATCCAAGAACAACAAGAGTGTTCTTTTTGAGGCAACAGGAACCATCAATGATTCTGAACGTTCTGTGAATGTTC
>JAGDBH010000309.1 GCA_017959135.1 Succinivibrio sp.
ACAGTCCTTCATGTGTAAAGCAGGCCAAGACCCCTAGCGGAGATGTCTGCGGAGCTGAGCTTGCCTCATGGTTTATTCCGCCTCCACCATCACCTAAGCCAACCAAGCCTAAGGTTAAGCCAAAGAAGATTCCTCCTGCAAGATGTCAGGCTCTGTTTAGTGAAAACAACTACAATTAACTCTTTTCCTTTTCAATATCTTCTTTGATACAGCTATTACAGCTCTGATGAGAGTCAGAGCTTTGTGCATTTAATCTGCAGCACTGCATCAGAATACAGGTAGACTGCAGAGCCTCTCCTCTGTCACAGCTATTGACTTACGGAATAGTTCCCTCTGCCTCCAGATGAAATGCTTTAAAAAAGTTTCTTTTTCTCTTTTTGGTGTATTTTTGATGCTATTCTTTCTGTTTTTCTAATTCCGCTAGGCTCTGTCTGCCCTCAAAAGACCTAAAACTGTGCAAAAGTAACATTATTTTTCTTTACTTTAGAATATCTTGTAAACTTTTAATGTATTTTACAAATGTATTTTGGAGTTTTGATGTTAAGTGTTGCTGTTGTAGGCGCGAGTGGATATGCAGGTGCTGAATTATGCCGCATTTTCAGTGCACATAATGAAGTATGTCTAAAGCATCTGTATGTATCAGAAAACTCACTTGATAAAAATAAGAAAATCTCAGATTTATACGGTTCTCTAAAAGGTCGCTGTGATCTTGTTTTAGAGCCAATGAGTGATCCAAAGAATTTAATTGGAGAGGTTGATGCCGTATTTCTGGCAACCGACCACAAGGTAAGTCACGATGTGGCTCCTGTATTAACCGCAGCAGGTATTGCTGTATTCGATTTATCCGGTGCATTCAGAATCTCTGATCTTAAGGTATTTGCACAGGCCTACGGTTTTGAGCATGAATATCCAGAGCTGCTCTCTTCAGCTGTATACGCTCTGCCAGAGTTTACTGATTTAAATGCCCTGAGAGCTACCAGGATGATTTCTCTGCCAGGCTGCTATCCTACTGCATCACAGCTGGCACTGCGTCCTCTAATTGATGCTGATCTTCTGGATAAGAACTATCGTCCATCAATCAATGCCGTATCTGGTGTTTCAGGAGCAGGCAGAAAAGCTAAGCTTACAAATTCATTCTGTGAGGTAAGCCTGAATGCCTATGGTGTGTTTACTCACCGTCACCAGCCTGAAATTGCAGAGCACCTTGGCTGTGAAGTGATCTTCACTCCTCATTTAGGTGATTTCAAACGCGGCATACACGCAACAATCAATGCAAAACTTAAGGAAAATGTAACCGAGGAGCAGGTTAAGAAGGCATATGCCGTATACGACAACAAGCCTCTTGTTAGAGTAAAGGACGGTATGCCTAAGCTTATGGATGTTCAGTATCTTCCATACTGTGATATCGGTTATGCCATGAAAGATGGCTATATTGTAGTATGTTCATGTATAGACAATCTGCTAAAAGGTGCTTCAGCTCAGGCTGTGCAGGTATTCAATCTATACTATGGATTTGATGAGCTAAAGGGACTCTTTGGTTAGCCGAAGAGAATTAAGTGGTATTTTCGCAGATCGTAGAAGATCTTCATAAGAGTATCGTGTAATGACTGAAAATACTGTTGTTATAAAGCTAAGCGGTAAGGCTCTGGATGGACAGAAGGAGTTAGGTGAGCTGTTTGCAGCTGCCCGCTCTTCACGTATTGTGGTTGTCCACGGTGGCGGAGTTGAGGTTGACGCATTATTTAAAGATCTGAATCTTAAAGTAGAAAAGAAGAATGGTCTTAGAGTCAGCCCAAAAGAACAGATGCCATATATCAGTGCCGCCCTTTGCGGAATGTGTAATAAGAAGCTGCAGGCTTTAGCCATAAAGAATGGTCTAAAGGCAATCGGTATGATAGCCTCTGACGGTAATTCTTTAGGAGTAGAACAGCTTTCTGCCGACCTTGGTATGGTAGGAAAGGTTTCTCCTGTATCTGCTGATTACATCAATATGCTTCTGGATGGTGGCTATACACCTGTAATCGCATCTGTTGCCATGGATTCAGAAGGACAGATGTATAACGTTAATGCAGATGATGTAGCCTCAGCAATCGGACTGTTACTGTCAGCTCCCGTCTATTTTATTTCTGATGTACCAGGTGTTCTTGATAAGGAAGGCAAGCTGATTCCTTCTTTAAACGAGGCACAGCTCAACAGCTTAATTGAAGATGGTACCATCAGCGGCGGTATGCAGGTTAAGGTAAAGAGTGCTGTTGAAACAGCAAAGTTTATTGGAAAGCCTGTTTATATCGCATCCTTTAAAGATCCTTTATTAAAAGAGATTGTCTCTTCACGGCATCGGCTTGGAACTGCTATTGAACTCTAGTCAGAGTTTTGGTTTTCAGGTTTAATTTATTTCGTGGAGAATTATATATGCCACCTATCACTCAGGAATCATCCTTCTACATACTGGATGAATTAAAGAACAATACCTTAGAAGAGATCTACGATAAGATCGCTGATCTTCGTGCTGAGCACAAGATCACTGATGAAGAGCTGGTTTCAATTAAGGATTCTCTGGTTAACCTCAATCAGATTTTCCTAAAGCAGGAGCATGCAAGCTTTACTGTAAGACAGGCAACTCTTGCAGATGTTGATGCTCTTATGGATATGATTGAATACTGGGCTAAGCAGGGACAGAACCTTCCTCGTAAGCGTAACGATATTATCAGAGGCATTCAGACCTTTGCCGTGTGTGTCAAGGACTCTCAGGTTATGGGCTGTGCCTGTTTATATGTTTATGATTCCGGCCTTGCTGAAATCCGTTCTTTAGGTGTTTCTCCTGTGGTTCAGAGACAGGGACAGGGCAGAGCTATTGTTAATTATCTTTTAAAGAGAGCTGCAAAGATGTTCATCAAGAGAGTCTTTGTCCTTACACGTTCTCCTGAATTCTTCTCAAAGGTTGGCTTCCAGAAGACTGTAATTGAAGCTCTGCCTGAGAAGATTCTAAAAGACTGTGAAAACTGCCCTAAACGCGCTACCTGTGATGAAGTTGCATATATTTATGATGTGAATAAGGAGAATGCATAATGAAGATTACAAGAAAGACTTTTGATGAGGTAATGTTCCCTTGCTATACCCCTATGAACATGGTTATTCAGAAGGCTCACGGGGCATATATTTATGACAACAAGGGCAATAAATACACTGATCTTACCTCAGGTATTGCTGTTAATCTTCTGGGACATACTCCTAAAGGTGTAGTTGATGTTATCAAAAAGGCATCAGCAAATCTGATCCATGTAAGTAATATCTTCTGCAACGAATATACTCTGACTCTGGCATCAAAGCTTGTAAAGAAGACCGGATATGAGAAGGTATTCTTTGTAAATTCAGGTGCCGAGTCAAATGAGACTGCCCTAAAGCTGGCCCGTAGAGTTGCATTTGATCTCTACGGTGAGGAAAAGAACGAGATTATCTCCTTTAACAACAGCTTCCACGGCAGAACCTTTTTCTCTGTTACCGTAGGTGGACAGGAGAGCTATTCTGACGGTTTCGGCCCAAAGCCTGCCGCAATTACCCATCTGCCATACAACGATATCAAGACCTTTGAGGAGACCATCTCTGATAAGACCTGTGCTGTTATCCTTGAGCCAATTCAGGGTGAGGGCGGTATTATCACCGCAGACAATGATTTTCTGATTAAGGTTAGAGAGCTTTGCGATAAATATCATGCAGCTCTGATCTTTGATGAGGTTCAGACCGGTGTTGCAAGAAGCGGTACTCTTTATGCCTATGAGCAGACTCCTGTTAAGCCAGATATCCTTACATCAGCTAAAGGTCTGGCTTCAGGACTCCCAATAGGTGCAGTTCTAACCTATGACAGGTTTGCCTCTCATTTTGTACCGGGAACTCACGGTTCAACCTTTGGCGGTAATCCTCTTGCCTGTGCCGTTGGCGCTTATGTTATTGACAAGGTAAGTGACAAGGCATTTTTAAACAGAGTTAACAGGACTCATGATTACATTGTCGAGAAAATCTCTAAGCTTAATGAAAAGTATCATGTCTTCAAGGAAGTTAGAGGTAAAGGTCTGCTTTTAGGTCTTGTCCTGGACGGTAAATATGCAGGCAAGTCCTCTGAGCTTCAGAAACTTTGCTTTAAGCATAAACTATTAACCCTTACAGCTCACTCTGATGTGCTGCGTCTTGCTCCAGCACTTAATATCAGAACCAAGGTTGTGGATGAAGCTCTGGAACTGCTTGAGAAAGCTGTAAAGGATCTTGTTGCTGCAAATTAAGGTATTCTGCTTAAACTATATAGAATCACCAGTTACCTTAGTTGAGTTGTTGGTGATTATTTGTTTTGAAGGTCTATTTTTTTAGGGGGATAAATGGCTATTTCCTACAAAGATACACACGATTTTAAAAGGGATGATCTTGAAGATCTTTTCCTCTCTGTAGAATGGTCATCAGGACATTTTCCTGACAAGCTTGTGGTTGCCATGAAGAATTTCCAAACAGTCTATTCTGCA
>JAGDBH010000039.1 GCA_017959135.1 Succinivibrio sp.
CAATTTTATTCACATACTGCAGAAGTGAAACCAGACCTTCAATATCATGTCCGTCAACAGGACCGATATAGTTGAAGCCTAGCTCTTCAAAGAGAGTTCCAGGCATAATCATGCCCTTTACGTGCTCCTGAGCCTTTTCTGCAAGAGATTTGATACCAGGAAGATCAAGGTTTGAAAGAAGCTTCTTACCGCCTTCAACAAAATTTACATAGTATGGACTAGCTAGAATTGAAGCCAGATATTTGGAGATTGAGCCGACATTCTGAGAAATACTCATCTCGTTGTCGTTCAGGATTACGATAAGATCGACATCCTTGCATGAACCGGCGCAGTTCATGGCCTCGTAGGAGGCTCCTCCGGACAGAGCTCCATCGCCGATTACGGCTACAACCTTGTTATTTGTTTTCAGCTTTTTCTGAGCAATGGCCAGACCTAAGGCAGAGCCGATTGAAGTTGAAGCATGACCTGTTGAGATCAGATCATAATCAGTCTCCCCTCTCCAGATAAAGGCATGCAGACCATGACGCTGACGTATGGTTTTCAGCTCTTCCTTATGACCGGTAAGAATCTTGTGGGGATATGACTGATGACCTACATCCCAGATGATCTTGTCATCCGGGGTATCGAAAACATAATGCAGAGCTGCGGTAAGTTCAACTACAGCAAGACCTGATGCCAGATGACCTGCAGTTTTACTTACTGAATCGACAATATATTTTCTGATTTCTGAACATAAGACATTCAGCTCACCAACAGGAAGCTTGCGCAGATCCGCTGGAGAGTGAATTTTATCAAGTAAAGGTGTAGATATAATCTCAGTCACGACGTTTTAATGATCTCTGTTTACAGTAAATAAAGCAAACTGCTTTAGCATTGAAGTATCAATCTTCAGTCTGGATAAGGCTGCAATTGCCTTATCAGCACACTCTGCTGCAAATTTCTTTGATTCTTCTAAGCCAAGTAATGATGGATAGGTGCTCTTATCAAGACTGATATCTGCGCCCTGAGTCTTACCCATTACTGCAGTATCACCAATAACATCTAGAACATCATCCCAGACCTGGAATGCAAGTCCTGTCCAGGTGGCATACTCATCCAATACAGCAATATCATCTTCACTTACATTATCACAGCTGTAAGCGCCCATCATAACAGCTGCTCTAATAAGAGCTCCGGTCTTTTTGGAATGAAGTAATCTTAACTGCTCGTAACTTAGTTTTTTACCTTCAGAATCAAGATCGATTGCCTGTCCTCCACACATTCCAGAATAGCCTGCCTTAGAGGCTAGGATACGTGTCAGGTTTGCAACTGATTTATCTGAAAAGCCTGATTTTTTATCAGAGAGGATTTCAAAAGCAAGAGACTGAAGAGCATCTCCTGCCAGCAGAGCCAGAGTCTGACCAAATTTAACATGAACAGTTTCACGTCCACGTCTTAACTTGTCATTATCCATCTCTGGCATATCATCATGAATTAAGGAATAGGCGTGAATACATTCAACCGCTGCGGCTGCATAATCAAGCTTATCCTGACTTTGACCTAAAGCCATGCCTGTAGCATATACCAAAAGAGGTCTGGCTCTTTTTCCGCCTAACAGAAGGCCGTACTGCATTGCTTCCTTCAAAGAAGCTGCATCATTATCAAAGCTGTTTAAATAATCTTCCATAAAGGAGTTAATCCTTTTGGAAACTGATGCGGCAAAGTCTTTTAATTCCACTGATAATCCTTAGAATTCTGTATCTGAACCTTGAGGTTCAAAATTCTCCAAAGAAATTGCCTCCTGGGCATTTTTCTTTGCAATCTGGATCCTCTGTGACAGAGAATCCAGAGACTGTTTACAGGAGACAGCCAACTCCATGCCACGACTGTAAACAGCAATTGCTTCATCAATTGGAAGCTTGCCATCCTCAAGCTGGACGGTAAGCTTTTCTAATTCTGAAAGTTTTTCCTCTAATGAGGTCATCTGTTTATCAGCCATGTATTTTTCCTATTATGAACGAAGTACTGCGCCTAATTTCTTAGAAGCTTCCTCAATGATTCTGTTTGCAAGTGAATCAACCTCAGCATCCTCCAGAGTATGCTCCAGAGCCTGAGCGATAACACCAACAGCAACAGAACGCTTATCACCTAATGAAGCGTCTTCGAATACGTCAAAGATGGTTACATCTTTTACTATATTACCGCCAACCTCGTAAATTAGATCAGTTAATGCAGAAACTGCAACTGACTTCTCAATTACGAATGCAAAATCACGGCGAACGCTTGGGAATTTTGAAATTGGCTCGTAAACAGGAATTGCACGGGTTGCAACAGCAGCTCTTTCAATCTCAAACACACCAACAGCCTGCTTGAAGCCTAAAGCCTTCTGAGCCAGAGGGTGAAGCATACCGACAAAGCCAATCTTCTTGCCATTCTTAAGAATGTCAGCACCCTGTCCTGGGTGTAGGCACTTCTCAGTGGTACGAACGAAAGTAATATCCTTGGTATCAACATTTAATGCAAGCAGATTCTCAACATCACCCTTTACATCAAAGAAATCAACACCACGGCTCTTCTCGTGCCAGGTCTCATCGTGGATATCACCAACACTGATACCTGCAATCATAGCTTCCTGTCTTACACCATTCTCTGCAGACTCGTCGATAATGTAGCGAAGTCCCTGCTCGAACAGACGAACCTTACGCTGCTGACGGTTTACATTGTATTTTGCAACAATGCAAAGACCTGCAAGCAGGCTGGTACGCATTGCTGATAATTCAGGTGAAATAGGGGTATTCAGCATTAAAGGCTTGATATCTGAGAACTCAGATAAAACCTTAGGATCGGTAAATGAATAGGTAATTGCCTCGTTGTAGCCGACATCGCAAAGAACCTTCTTGATGTCACGGTCTTCAACAACTTCCTCTTTCTCGTGAACCATGTACAGATCACTTACAGGAGTTGCGTTAGGAATATTGTTGTAGCCGTAGATTCTTGCTACTTCCTCAATCAGATCCTCTTCGATTTCAATATCGAATCTGAATGAAGGTGATACGCAGACAAAGCCGCCGTCAATCTTCTTAGGGCTTAACTCAAGGTTATCAAGAATCTTGAATACGGTATCAGCATCAATAGCTACACCTAAAACCTTCTCAAGTTTTGAAAGTCTTAAGGTAATTTCCTTGTATTTAGGAAGATTGTCTTCTGATACAACCTCGTTCAGAGGTCCAGCCTGACCGCCTGCAATTTCAATCAGAAGTGCAGTTGCGCGCTCCATTGCGCGAGCCTGATTCATTGGATCAACACCACGCTCAAAACGGTGTGAAGCATCAGTGTTCAGACCGTACTGACGAGCTCTGCCCTTGATGGCATCAGCTGAGAAGTATGCAGACTCTAAAAGAACATCTGTGGTGTTATCATCAATACCTGAGTTCAGACCGCCAAAAATACCAGCCATAGCAACAGGACCGGTTGAATCAGCAATAATCAGAGTATTGTCGTTCAGCTTAACTTCATCACCTGAAAGAACTGTCATTGGCTCGTCCTTGTGAGCCTTGCGAACAACAATCTTGTCGTGAATCTTGTTTAAATCGAATGAGTGAAGTGGCTGGCTGTACTCAAGCATTACATAGTTTGTAACGTCAACGATTGGAGATACAGAACGGATACCGCAGCGACGAAGTCTTTCAACCATCCACAGAGGAGATTTAGCCTTCTGGTTAACACCGCGAACAACACGTGAAATATAACGTGGACATGCAGCCTTGTCTTCAACTTCTACAGTGAAGATATCATTGATTGTTGGAGCAACCTTCTCAACCTTTGGATACTCGAACTTCTTGCCCAGAAGTACAGCGATTTCACGGGCAATACCGCTCATGCCAAGACAGTCTGGACGGTTTGAGGTCAGATCAACATCAATAGCCTTATCGTTCAGCTTGAAGTACTCACGGATATCCATTCCTAAAGGAGCATCCTCAGGAAGCTCTACAATACCGTTTGACTCCTCTGACATGCCTAGTTCCTTGAATGAACACAGCATACCGTTTGACTCAACACCGCGAAGCTTTGCCTTCTTGATGGTAATGCCGTTTACGTGGGCTCCGATTAGAGATGCGCAAACCTTTAGACCTTCACGGCAGTTTGGAGCACCGCAGACAATCTGGAATACCTGACCGTTACCTACATCAACCTTGGTTACATGCATGTGGTCTGAATCAGGATGTGGAACACACTCTAATACCTTACCTACAACGACATTATCGAAATTGTCAGCAACATCATTTACAGAATCAACCTCAAGACCTGCCATGGTAATCATGTCAGACAGCTGCTCTGCATCCAGGTCATTCTTGACCCACTCATCAATCCATAATTTATTGAAAATCATTTTTATCTATCCAAACTCAGGTATTAGGCAAACTGCTTTAAGAAACGAAGGTCATTTTCAAAGAATGCGCGCAGGTCATTTACACCGTAACGCAGCATGGTCAGACGCTCAACGCCCATACCAAATGCATAGCCGACATATTTGTCTGTATCGATACCAACATTCTTTAATACATTTGGATGAACCATTCCGCAACCTAAAACCTCTAGCCACTTGCCGCCCTTACGACGAAGGTCAACCTCTGCTGAAGGCTCAGTAAATGGGAAGAATGAAGGACGGAAACGAACCTCAAGCTCTTCCTCGAAGAATTTTAACAGGAACTCGTGCAGCACGCCCTTAAGCTCAGCGAATGAGGTGTGCTCTTCAACAAGCAGACCTTCAACCTGATGGAACATTGGGGTATGAGTCATGTCATAGTCGTTTCTGTAAACACGGCCAGGAGCAATGATTCTGATAGGAGGCTTCTGAGTCTCCATGGTACGAACCTGTACTGATGAAGTCTGTGAACGTAACAGCAGACCGTTCTCTACAGAGAAGGTATCCTGTGAAGATCTTGCAGGATGATTTGGTGGAAGATTCAGAGCATCAAAGTTATGATAGTCATCTTCAATCTCAGGACCGCCTACAACGCTAAAGCCCATAGAGCCGAAGATTTCCTTGATTCTCTGGATGGTTCTGCTGATTGGGTGCTCATTACCAAGCTCAATCTTGCGGCCTGGCAGAGTAATATCAACAGTTTCATTTGAAAGCTTGGCCTCTAAAAGAGCCTGTTCGATCTGAGCCTTCTTGGTTTCGATTGCTTCAATAACAGCCTGACGAGCTTCATTGATGATAGCGCCTGTCTGAGGTCTTTCCTCAGCAGAAAGCTTTCCAAGCTCACGCATAAAGGCTGTAAACTCACCTTTTTTTCCAAGGAAATTTGTTTTTACAGCTTCTAATTCCTGTAAATCTTTAGCATTATTTGCTGCGTTTATGCCATTTAATTTGGCTTGTTCTAAATTGTCCATTGATATATACCAGTATCCAAAAGGACTTCTATGTCCAAAACAAAATAATAGATAACCGTGTATTATCGCATTTTTATGACATAAACGGAAATTTTAATATTGAGAATAAAAAAAGTGCATCAAAATGCACTTTAATCGGAAGGAGTCTGGAAGGATACACAAAATTCCCTGCAGTTTCCATCACAGAAACTGCTGCTGGAAAACTATAACATCATATACATGCGGTTAGGCTTCAATATTGAATTTCCTGTTTGAACCGTTCTTCAAAAGCTCAAAGATCCGATCGCAGTAATTACCGATATCAATCTTGCAGTTGATATAGTCGTTGTACAACTTTGACATCTCAGGGGTAATCTTAACCATGAAGCTCTCTAAGGTCAGGTTAAAGATTTTTAGGTTGCGAATTCTTCTGTTTTTCTCGTGTTCAAACTCAATATTCGATATATTTTCCATCTTTCCGCTCCAATATTTGCTGTAAAAAAACTGACAATTATGTGTTTTCTTTAAGAGTAGTACAGGAAAATGAGTGAATTCTTATAATAAAGTGTGACAAACCCATAACTATAATATAAGTTATGAATTTAAGAAATTTTGTGACCAGCAACTAGGTTCTTAATTTGAAGCAGGATCACACTATTTACTCATTTATTCTTAAGAAAATTTTGTAAGAATATGGCTTTCTAGCAATGATTCTTAATAAGATAATTTTCATGAAATACAGTTAGTTATTTTTCAGTTCAGAGATTAATATTGTGTACATAACAAAAATGATACAAAAGTATCAAAAATAGATTTTTGTTAAAAATAAACTCAGAAACACTCCCTTGAAAATTACTTTTTTCTAACGGTCACATAAGCGTAAAAAGTTTAGAAAAGGCATGGCTCATGCCGTTTATTGGAGTAAAATATACACTCTAAAAATTTACAGAATATACAGGATTGAAGTTGAGATTATTCCATCCACTGACCTTTGCTATAGCTATTAAATACGGCCTCAACAGCAAAGCACATAAATTCGCTAAGTTTGTAGCTATTCTTTCTACCGTGGGAATTGCCATAGGTGTAGCCGCCCTTATTGTCGACACCTCTATTATGCAGGGCCTGCAGAACAGACTGAAAAAATCTGTTCTCTCAGATACACCGCACATTGTTGTTGAAACCTCCCAGGACAGAATCCCAGAGATTCTAAAGCTAAAGAATGTTGTTGCTGCAGCTCCTTTTGTTCAGGCACAGTCACTAATGCAGAGCAAGAACTCTCTTGCACTCATCAATCTGCAGGGACTGGATGATTCAAATATCACCTACGCAAAAGGCTATGAGAGAAAGGATCTTAAGCTTATTTCAGTACCGCCAAAGGGAAGCTTTGAGCTTAATGCCGAGGCTGCACTTTATATAAGAAATGATCTGAAGCTTAATACCAGTGTAAAGCTTATAAGTACACTGAATGCCAGATACACACCGATGGGACTTACTCCAACCCAGAGAATCTTTACTCTGAAGAAGTATTACAGTTCAGCAAATTCAACCGCGCTGGACAGTGCAGTCGGCAACTACGATGATGTAAGACGATTCTTCAGAATGCCAGCTCAGGCAAACAGCTACAGAATCTGGCTTACCGATCCCTTTGTAATTGACAGGGTTACTCCAGAACTTAAGGCAATGGGACTTAACTACACCGACTGGACCTCAGTTCAGGGTGAATTCTTCAAGGCTGTAGCCATGGAGAAACTGACCATGACCATCATGCTGTGTCTTGTCATTGTCGTGGCTTCATTCAATATTATCTCTGCACTTGCCATGGTGGTAAGTTCAAGATTAACTGAAATCGCAATTTTTAAGACCATGGGATTGAGCAATCTTCGTATTCTCAATATCTTCCTGCTCATGGGAATTTTCGTTGGTGTTATTGGAACAGTTTTAGGAATAATCATGGGTATTCCTCTTACCTACTATGTTTCCGATCTTATGAGTAATACCGGAAGCTTTGGAACTCTTCCTGTTTCAATTGAATTAACCAACATTCTGATTATTGGTATAGGCTCAGTTATGATGAGTCTAATCTGCACTCTTTACCCAGCAGTCAGAGCGGCAGCAACTGATCCTGTTACCCATCTAAGTAGAGGCTAAAATGAGCAATATTATCCTACAGGCAAAAGATATAACCAGAACCTATGTTGAAGGCAAGGTTAATACCTGCGTTCTTAAAAAGGTTAATCTGGACATCTACTCAGATGAAATAACCGCTATTATCGGAAAATCCGGTTCAGGTAAAAGTACCCTGCTCCATATTCTTGGAACACTGGATACCCAAACCAGCGGTGACATTATTTCCAATGGACAGAATCTGAGCTGCTTCTCTGCAAATCAGAAAGCTCAGTTCCGTAACAAAAACCTTGGATTCGTTTATCAGTTCCATCATCTGCTTGGCGATTTTACCGCCATGGAGAATGTGATGATGCCGCTTTTAATCGGTGGTACCGACGTGGAGACCGCAACCAGAACAGCAACAGAGAATCTTGAAAAGGTTGGACTCTCACATCGTCTGAACTACAGACCATCAGAACTCTCTGGTGGAGAAAGACAGCGTGTTGCCATTGCAAGAGCCCTGGCCCATCATCCGGATCTGATTTTAGCTGACGAACCAACAGGTAATCTTGATGCTCAGAACGCTCAGGATATATTTGCTCTGTTCACCGAGCTTGTAAGAAAGGAACACATCGCTGTAGTTATGGTTACACATGATAATTCTCTTGCAGCAAAATGCGACAGAGTCTATCAGATGAAGGACGGAGTAATCGATGCGAACTAGTCTTAGTGTTCAGCTTGCGCTCCGCTTCCTAAAATCAAAGCGCTACGGAGCCCTGGCAAAGTTCATCTCCATTGCCACCACCTCTGGTATCTGTGTAGGTGTATGTGCTCTGATTCTTGGTCTTTCTGCCATGAACGGCTTTGAGAAGGAACTTAATAACCGGGTTCTGTCTCTAATACCGGCTGGTGAAATCAAAGCCTACGATAACGATGGCTTTCATAATTTTGAGCAGGATATAGAAACTATCCGTAAGACACCTCATGTTACCGCAGTCTCCCCTGTTATCTCCATCAACGGAGCCTTCAGCTCCGGCACTCAGTTTGCTCCTGCAGCGGTTATGGGAATCGAC
>JAGDBH010000310.1 GCA_017959135.1 Succinivibrio sp.
ATGAAGTATGCTAAGCCTGAAAATATTATTAAGGGAGTCTATAGTAGAATTCTTGAGTTTGCAGGAGAAGCAGAACAGTTTGATGATATCACCATGCTCTGCTTCAGATTCAAATAGGATTAAGCTTTCTTCTTTACCAGAAAGCTGTGTGGATGTTCTTCATCCGGCATTCTCAGAAGGTCGTGCTTCATGAATTTGCAGAATGCCGGTACGTCGCGCAAAGATACAGGATCATCAGATAAAAGCTCTACAACCTGACCATCCTCAGCCTTTCTGATCGCATTTCTCAGCAGAGTCAGCGGTTCAGGACATTTAAGTCCCTTACAGTCCAGAACGATTGTATCCATGCTTAATCAATTCCAAAAATGTTAGCTTGCCTGCTTGTAGGTGCTGTCGTTAGCATCAATTGCAAGCTTGTCCTTTGCAATTTTATCCTTATCAGCTGAAGTCAGCCATTTTGAAAGCAGAATTCTGTAAAGATTGCAGCCGATAAAATTACCGAATACTGTTACAGCCCATTTTACAAAAACATCAGGAGCTCTGGCGATATTATCGATTGAAAGCCAGGTTGCATAGTAGAAGGCGTCTGCAATTGAATGGTAGAAGCCGCACATGATGAATACAGGAACACCGAACAGCAGAGGCAGGAATTTGTTTTCTCTTGCAAACTGAACTGCAGTGGTCATGATAAAGCCACAGCCGATACCAAGAATAATGCAGCCTAGAATATCGGTAGACAGTCTCTTTTCAACAATGCCTGCACTTAGAGAGGTTACGTCCATGCAGTATCTGAATGCAGCTGCAGCTACAGCACAGCCTAAAATATTTCCTAAAAGAATAGGAAGAAGGGCAAAGAATTCTTTTTTGTTGGTGAAAAATCCGGCAGTACCGGTGTAAAGCTTTAGCTTGTAGTGAACAACAGTTAATAATCCGAATCCGAATAATACCGCGCCGATGATATCTGGGTTCTTAAGATATGCAAGACCTGCAATACCGATGCACAGACCTGCTGTAAAAGATGAACTAATGATGTGTAATAGAGATTTCATAATTACTTCTGATTATTATTTAAAAGAACGACCAACGGGGCATTATATACCAATTGAGGAAAAATAGATTATAAAAAGCTTTGGTGTTTTTTCTATCGAGCTCCGATCATACGGATCTTCCATTTGAATATAGTCACAAATCAGGGCTTTTTTTATCATCGTGCAATTCAGTAAATATAAACTAGAACTAGCTGTTGAAGAAATCTATGGAGCAAAAGTCTGTTATGAAAAATTTTAGTAAAACGTTGATGGTTTGTGCCTGCTCAGCTGCCATACTGTGCGGATGCAGCTCTCAGAGTGTTAATAATAATGCCAGTGCTGAGCTGTACAAGCGTAATGTTCTAGCCATGTCCTGGATGGAGAACTCTGCAGAATACAGAGCTCTGTGCTATCAGGCATATAACGGTGCCTATGAACATATTAAGGCTTCCTTAAAGCAAAAGTCATCAAAGCCTCGTGCCATTATCCTGGATCTTGATGAGACTGTTATAAACAACATCCCTGCAGAGGCAACAATCAACTCTGTTATAAAGGATGGAAAGTCATTCAATGACTCATGGATGGCCTGGGAGAGTTTGGCCAGGGCAGATGCAATGCCTGGTGCGGTAGAGTTCTTAAAGAAGGTGGATAAGCTTGGAGTTGATATCTTCTACGTAAGTAACCGCAGCTGCAGAAATGTAGAATTTACCAACAAGAATCTTAAGGCATTAAAGTTTCCATTCAAAAACGCAGTCAAGTGTAAGGACAATACTTCCAACAAGAAGGCCAGATTTGACAAGGTTATGGAGAAATACAATGTTGTTGCCTTCCTTGGCGACAATGCCACCGATTTCCCAATCAATATCTACGGTGTCAGCGGTGATGACAGAAACAGACTTGTAGATAAGAACTCCAACCAGTTCGGTATGAAGTACTTTGTTCTGCCAAATCCTGTTTATGGAGAGTGGTACAGTCAGATCGATCCAAATCTTCTGAAACAGTCTCATAAGAAAATGGTTGAGCTTGTGGACAAATCTGTAAAGCAGGAGCCTGTTCTGAAAGAGGCTATTTCAAAGTAACCTTCCTACATACTGAATAACAGCTTTTTGCGCGGTATTTGTTTAATATTTGCAAAAAAGGTTGTTTATATCCCATAAATAAGAGAAAATACACGCTGTTTTCATAACAGCGTGTAGGATCTTTTTTTTACTGTTATCCAAAAGAATCCGATATCACATATAAATAAGTATTATATAAGCCCTTCAGGTGTTTTTTACTGTACCTGATAGGGGAAGACCACTGTTAAGAGCATTTGTCCTGGTGGTCGAGTCAGAAAAGATCCTTAAGTTTTCTTTGTAAAATTGAATTTATCTGAAAAGTAAAATGGCTGATAAAAATCTTTTAAATGAAATTGGCAAGCGTAGAACCTTCGCCATTATTTCTCACCCAGATGCTGGTAAGACCACAATTACCGAAAAGGTTCTGCTGTTCGGTTCAGTTATTCAGAGAGCCGGTGAGGTTAAAGCCCGTGGCTCAACCGGAACCTTTGCCCGTTCAGACTGGATGGATATGGAAAAAGAGCGTGGTATTTCTGTTTCCACATCTGTTATGCAGTTCCCATATAACGGCTGTACTGTAAATCTTCTGGATACCCCAGGTCACGAAGACTTCTCTGAGGATACCTACCGTGTGCTTACAGCTGTTGACTCATGCCTGATGGTTATTGATGCAGCAAAGGGTGTTGAGGAACGTACCCGCAAGCTGATGGAAGTTACAAGATTACGTACCACTCCAATTCTAACCTTCATGAACAAGCTCGATAGAGAGACCCGTGATCCACTTGATCTTCTTGATGAGGTTGAGACCGAGCTTGATATTCTGTGTGCACCTGTTACCTGGCCAATCGGTTCAGGCAAGACCTTCCGTGGTATCTATCATCTGTTAAACGATGAAGTTATGCTTTACCACTCTGGTGAGGGTTACCACATTCAGAAGGCTCAGACTGTTAAAGGTCTTGATAATCCAGAACTTGACTCAATTATCGGTGAGGATGAGGCTCAGAAGCTTCGTGATGATATTGAGCTGGTTAAGGGGGCTTCAAACGAGTTTGATCTTGAGCTGTTCCTGCAGGGTAAACTGACACCTGTATTCTTCGGTACCGCTTTAGGTAACTTCGGTGTTGACTGCATGTTAGACGGTCTGACCAGCTGGGCTCCATCACCTCTTTCAAGAGTTGCTGATGAGCGCGAGGTTGTAGCATCAGAGGATAAGCTTACCGGCTTTATCTTCAAGATTCAGGCTAACATGGATCCAAAACACCATGACCGTATTGCTTTCATGCGTATCGTATCCGGCTCATACCACAAGGGTATGAAGCTGTACAATGTACGTCTTGGCCGTGAAATGATCGTATCTGATGCGGTTACCTTCATGGCAGGTGAACGTGAGCAGGCTCAGGTTGCTGTAGCCGGTGACATCATCGGTCTTCATAACCACGGAACCATGCGTATCGGCGATACCTTTACTGAAGGCGAATCACTGCACTTCAACGGTATTCCTAACTTTGCTCCAGAACTGTTCAGACGTATCCACCTAAAGGATCCTCTAAAGCAGAAACAGCTTCAGAAGGGCCTGATGCAGTTATCTGAGGAAGGTGCTGTTCAGGTATTCAGACCTATAATTAATAATGATCTGATTGTAGGCGCTGTTGGTGTTCTGCAGTTTGATGTGGTTGTTTCAAGACTGAAACATGAATATAACGTTGATGCCAAGTATGAGGCTGTAGCTGTAACCACAGCAAGATGGCTAAGTTCTGAAGATCCAAAGGCCTTAAAGGAAATCTCTGATAAGGTACCTCAGTCCATAGCACTTGATGGCGGTGACAATCTGACCTTCCTGGCAACCTCGGGAGTTAACCTGAACCTTAACATGGAGCGTTATCCAAAGGTTAAGTTCAGCTCAACCAGAGAACACTAAATGTTTTACGATGCACACCTTCATGCCGGCATGTATCCTGATGTGGAAGCTGCGGTGAGGTGTGCTCTTAATTCATCAGTTACTCCCATCCTTGTGGGTATTCATTTAAAGGAAAGTGAGAATACTCTTAAGGCTCTTGAACACTCTTCAATAAATGTTCCCGTATTTGTAGGTATTCATCCATGGTATCTTCAGGAACACCGTTTTGATGAGCTTCTATTTGAAAAACTCCTTTCCTCTTCAATGGTTATGGGGATCGGCGAGTGCGGTCTTGATAACAAGATTGATGTGCCTCTGGATACACAGATTGAGCTTTTATCCCGCCATCTTGATGCCGCGGTAAAACACGATCTTCCTGTAAACCTGCATATACGTGGCTATCATGGGGATCTTGCCCGTGTAATTAAATCCTATAATGGAAGAATAAGAGGTGTGGTTCATAATTTCACCTTCTCTTACGAGGTGGCAAAAAAATATCTCGACTTGGGTATGTATCTTTCTGTAGGACATCATATAATCAGACCTTCATTAAAGATGACCGAGGTCCTAAGGTCTGTTGGAGCAGAGCATATTCTGCTCGAGACAGATTACGATTACGTTCATACCGGTGATTATGATCCAGATTTGCTCAAAAACTGTTATAAATCATTAGGTTCGATTTTAGGCATAACTGCTGATAAGATAGAGCATCTTGTTGAATTAAATATAAAAAATATATTGAGAATTTAAAAAATGAGTTATGTTTTTATTGTTAAAAAAGCTGAACACTTTAATATAGATGCTGCAGGAGAACACTTTGAAAAGCTGTCTTCCTTAAAGCTTACAAAAATTAAATCCAAAAAGTTAAATTCTCATGTCGGTGGACTGTTTTCCTGTGAAGCCTCTCAGGCAGATGTAAGAGCAAAAATCAAAAGGCTTATTGAAAAGAATTCCATTGATTTTGATGTCTGGTGCAATGATTCTTTCCCAACCTTGAAGCGCAGAGGCGAAATCTGTCTTGATATGGATATGACCTCAGTTCAGATTGAGGGAATTGATGAGATCGCAAGACAGCTTGGAGTCTTTGGTAAGGTTTCAAAAATTACTGAGCAGGCAATGCATGGAGGAATGGATTTCTCCGAGTCTCTAAAGCAGCGTGTGGCATTGCTTGAAGGCGGTTCTGTATCAGTTATTGAAGACGTTAAGAAAATCATGACCGAAACCGACGGTCTTGATGTGCTGATGAATACTGTATCAGAACACAACTGGGCCAAGGCAATCTGCTCTGGCGGTTTTGAGCAGCTTATCTGTGTTCTTGAGAAGAAATACAATCTTGATATGGTCTGGGCCAATTCCCTTGAGATCAAGGAAGGCAGACTTACAGGCAGGGTAGACAAGAGAATTGTTGACGCCGATGTTAAGCTCGAAGGTGTTATGGAGCTGAAAAAACGTGAAAACATCGATGATTCTCAGATAATTGTGTTAGGTGACGGCGCAAATGATCTTAAAATGATTGATGGCGCAGCACTGGGTATTGCCTATCATGCAAAACCAATTGTTCAGAAGATGGCTCCAGCCTGCATAAATCACTCTGATCTGACAGCAGTTGCACTTCTGCTTATACTGAATTCCTAATATGGCTAAACCTAAAAGTATCTTTATCTGTTCTGCCTGCGGTGCCAGATATTCCCGCTGGCAGGGTATCTGCTCTGAATGCGGTGAGGCTGCTACCATCAGTGAAACCCTGATTGATAATGCTCCTAATCCAGGTGCCAAGGTTGCAGCTCGTGCCTTAAACGGTTTTGCAGGCGCAAGCGGTACTGGTATCTGCAATCTTTCAAGTGTTGATTTAACCTCAAGACCAAGAATTTCTACCGGATTCAGTGAATTTGACCGAGTTTTAGGCGGCGGTATTGTCAGCGGGTCCGTGACTCTGATTGGCGGTAATCCTGGTGCCGGTAAGTCAACTCTGCTTTTGCAGACTGTCGGCAGACTATGTATGTCTCATAAGATTCTATATGTAACCGGTGAGGAGTCTTTACAGCAGGTTGCAATACGAGCTGCCAGACTTAAAATCGGTACAGATAGAATTCGTATAGCGGCAGAAACCTCAATTGATGCTATCTGTGAGATGGCAAGTTCGGAACAGCCGCAGGTTCTGATTGTCGACTCAATTCAGGTTATGCATGTGAACGGCATTGAATCTGCTCCTGGCTCCGTATCTCAGGTGCGTGAAGGTGCTGCTGCATTAACTCAGTTTGCAAAGCGTACAGGTATTGCTGTCTTTATGGTTGGTCATGTAACCAAGGATGGAACCCTGGCAGGTCCTAATATTCTTGAGCACTGCGTTGACTGCTCAATTATTCTTGAGGCAGGAACTGATATGCGCTACAGAACACTGCGCTGTCAGAAAAACCGTTTTGGTGCCGTCAATGAAATCGGTGTATTTGCCATGACCGATGAAGGCCTGAAGGAAGTAAAGAATCCTTCAGCTATCTTTTTAAGCAGACAGGAAACTGTGGCTCCAGGATCTCTTGCCATGGTTACCTGGGAAGGAACCAGACCTTTACTGGTTGAACTGCAGGGACTGGTTGACTTATCTCTATACTCAAATCCAAGTAGACTCTC
>JAGDBH010000311.1 GCA_017959135.1 Succinivibrio sp.
ATCTGGTCATATCGCTACTAAAATTGCCTCAACCCTGGCAAGTACAGGTACCCAGTCTTTCTTCGTGCAGGCAGGTGAAGCTGCCCACGGTGATTTAGGTATGATTGGCAAGGATGACTGTGTAATTGCAATTTCAAATTCAGGCGAAGGTTCTGAATTAAAAATTCTTATCCCAATTCTGAAACGTAGAAGTATCCCTCTTATCGCAATTGTAGGTGATACTGAATCAAGCCTTGGAAAGGCTGCAAATGTTACACTTTCTGCTCATGTTGAAAAAGAGGCCTGTCCATTGAATCTTGCTCCAACCTCATCTTCAACAGCTGAACTTGCAATGGGTGATGCTCTTGCAGTTGCTCTGATTGAGTCAAGAGGCTTTACCGAGCGAGATTTTGCAATGAGTCACCCAGGTGGAGCTTTAGGCAGACGTTTACTGGTTCACTGCCAGGATATTATGCATAAGGGTAATGAGATTCCTGTGGTTAAGTCTACCGTTTCTTTAAAAGAAGCTCTGTTTGAAATGACTCAGAAGACTTTAGGCTTTATCTGTATCGTTAATGAGAATCACGAACTTGTTGGTGTATATACAGATGGAGATTTAAGACGTTCTCTGGAAAAGGGCGCAACTATCAATGCAAATATCGCAGATCTGATGAGTACCTCAGTACGTGGTGTTGTAAGTGCTGATACCCTTGCAGCTGATGCTCTTGCAATGATGCATAAACTTAAGATTAATTCAATGATTGTTACCGATAAGGACAATCATCCGATTGGCGCATTTAATCTTCATGATCTAATGCAGGCCGGAATTATTTAGGAAAATAATAAGATGAATTCTGCTAATTCAGTTAATTTTACTGGTCTTGTAACTGTAGTTGGTGATGTAATGCTGGACAGTTACTGGAAAGGTCCAAGTAATAGAATTTCACCTGAAGCACCTGTACCTGTTGTTCGTGTAACCGATAGAGAAGAACGCGCTGGTGGTGCTGCTAACGTTGCAATAAATATTGCCTCATTAGGTGCTCCCTGCAACCTTGTTGGTATAGTTGGTGAAGACAAGAATGCCGAGATTCTAGAAAAAATCGTTAGATCTCATTCAATTAAGACTGATTTTGTTCTTACTAAAGATCATCCAACAATTACCAAGCTCAGAGTTTTGTCAAGAAATCAGCAGTTATTACGTCTGGATTTTGAAGATTCCTTTTCCAATCTGGATGAGGATATGATTTTAAAATCCTTTAAAGAATCTGTAAAAAACTCAAAGGTCGTAATTTTTTCTGACTATGGAAAAGGTTCACTTGCTTCAGTAAGTAAGATGATCGAGATTACCTCTTCCTTGGGAATTATGTCTCTTATCGATCCTAAGGGAACAGATTTTGAGAAATACAGAGGCGCAACCCTTCTTACTCCAAATATGTCTGAGTTCGAAGCTGTTGTTGGTAAGGTTGCTAATGATGATGATCTTGAGCAGAAGGCTCTTGCTCTTATCAATAAGTTAGATTTGAAAATGCTTCTGGTTACCAGATCTGAAGATGGCATGTCTTTAATCCGTCCTGGAATGAAAGCAGTCCATCTTCCAACATATGCTCGTGAGGTTTACGATGTAACCGGTGCCGGTGATACAGTTATCGGTACTCTTGGTACTTGTCTTGCAAGCGGCATGGATATAGTTACTTCATGTGAATATGCAAACAGCGCAGCTGGTATTGTGGTTGGCAAGATCGGAACATCAACTGTTTCTCCTCAGGAGCTTGAGAATGCTTTAGGCAAAAAGACCGAATCTCACGGTGTTTTATCTGAGGATGAGTTTTATAAGGTTGTAAGAGAACTTCAGTCTCATGGAGAGAAGGTTGTAATGACCAATGGCTGTTTTGATATTATTCATCCTGGTCATGTAACATATCTGAAGCAGGCTAAGGCTCTTGGTAACAAGCTTATTGTTGCTGTAAATTCAGATGATTCTGTTAAACGCCTAAAGGGTGACTCACGACCAATCAATTCGTTAGAAGATAGAATTGCTGTATTAAGTGGATTGTCTTCTGTTGATTATGTTGTGTCATTCAGTGAAGATACTCCTCAGAAACTTATTTCAAGAATCCTTCCTGATATTCTCGTTAAGGGTGGAGATTATAAGGTTGAGGAAATTGCCGGACACAAAGAAGTAATTGCAAATGGCGGCAAGGTTGTAATTATTCCTTTTGTAGAAGGAAAATCAACAACACGAATCGTAAACAAGATTCAGAACGTCTAATCAAATAAACTCTATTCAAATATTTGAATAGAGTTTTCCAAATAAAAAACTCTCCATCAGGAGAGTTTCTTTTTACCAATATAAGCTAATCAGTCTAGATTGCTGGTTTTTCTGAAACAACTTCAGCTGCTGGATTATCATCTTTCTTCTGGTGAGAGAAGCTACCGTGAGATGAAGGTTCAGCCTTCTTAACTGTAATTGTTGAAATCTTATCCTTGTAGATCATCTGCTGATGATGCTTTACGTCAGTAATACTGATTGTGAATGCGTCAAAAGCACTTACTAGACCTTCGAATTTAACACCGGTAATTAGAAAAATGCTTACAGGTGTACGTGAATCCATCAGCCATTTTAAAGCTGCATTCTGGCCTTTACCCTGTACAAAGGCATTTACCATACCTTTCTGGCGGTCTTTTCCTTTACTGCCTGCCTTATGAGGCTTTCCTCCCATCTTTCCGTTAGGACGCTTGTGATCGGCAGATTTTTCTGAAAATTGTCTGTTTGAGGTTTGAATATTAGTTTTCTTAAAGTCTTCCACTTTATTCACGCTCTTTTATATTATTAATGCTTGCTCTAATTTACCATGAATCAACATTTTTTGGTACGAAATGATTGTAATTTTGTTTCGTTTCTATGTTTTTTTTGTGTGCATAACCGAGAGCATCTCAAAACTAATGCTCTCTAATTAAACAGAAAAAATTTTTTTAATAAAAATTTGTGAAAAAAGTCGCATTTTCTTAAAAAAACAACTAAAATTACACCGTGAAAATTTAACGAACTTCACCACCTTTTTTATGACTAAAGTTAAGAAAACAGTCCACAGCAAAAATTTTGTATACATATGTGTAGCTATCGTCTCATGTATGTCGACTATTTTCGGCTTTAATTTGGGTGCGATTCTTTCGAGTAAAGTTCGTCTTATCAATGTGTTCATGCTGGAAGTCTACAATGTGGACAGCATGATAAACACCTTTTTACTAGGTGCTCTTGTCGGTACCTTCCTAGGCGGAAGACTTGTTTATGATACAGGTCGTCTTCAGTCGATTCTGGGAGCATTCACTTTTGGTGTAATCGGTCAGTCAATCTCTCTGATGTCTCCAACCTTCAGTACCCTGTTTATTTCAGAATTCGCTGTAGGTGCCGCATTTGGCGTATATCTAATTTCCTCTGTAAGCTATATAACAGAGATTTCTCCTTCTGCATACAGAGGATCCTGTTCATCTCTTATTGCTGTATTTTTTACCCTAGGCTTGCTTTTAGCAACCGTGTTAAGAGGTATCATTCCTAACTACGGCTTCTCTGTAGTGTCAGGAATAGTGCTTCTGTCTTTACCTTTATTAGTGTATTCATATCTGCGTCTGCCAGAATCTCCAAGATGGCATGCTCTGACAGGTTCTTCAGATAAGGCTCTGACAGAACTTATAAAATTAAGAGTTTCTACTTCAGAGGCAGCTAGAGAGCTTGCAGCCATCAATGAATGTATTCTTGGTGAAGAGCGTGGTATGGCTCTATTTTTCAGAAGTCCTGTATTTAGAGCAGTAACCTGGTTCTTCATTTTTATAAGTATTTCCTGCCAGTTAGCGGGTATGGCTATTCTGCCTTATATGTCACTGCAGCTCATTAAATCATTCCAGGCTGCTATGACTTTAGGAGTTCTAGTTCCTTCAGCACAGTCAGACATTAATTTTGTTTACCTAGGCTTTATTCTACTATCAGCTTTTCTTGGTGCGATTTTTACCTTCTTTGCTGTAGATAAAGTTGGTCGCAAGAAACTGTTTTTATTTTCAGTTTTCTCAAACGAAATAATAATTGCAGTAATTTATGTGCTGTTATATGGACATTTTAGAGAGTTAGGCCAGTTCGTTGTCGTTCTCCTGATGTGTCTGTTTGTATTTAGTTCAACCGTATGCCTGAGTCTTCTTCTCACAGTACTTGCTTCAGAATTGCTGGCAGTTAAGGGAAGAGAATTCGGTTTAACAGTGATTTACTTATTTAACTTTGCCGCTGTTATGATGGGAATGTATTTCTTCCATAGAGCGGTTCAAAGTCTTGGTCTTCTGATGCTTCTGAGTTTCTTCCTGATAGCAGGAGCGTTTCTGTTTTCATTGATTTATTCAGGTCTGCCTGAAACAAAAGGAAAACTTCTGGAATCAATGGAGAATACAATTTTCAACGGACGAAATCTTTTAGCAATAAAATCCGATTCTCGCGACTAGTTGAGAGTTGAATCAATAACAAGTTTTTTGATTTTAACTTTGTCTTTTTAGATAGAGTTATTTTTTTATATTATTTTTATAAATTAAGAGGCAAGTGAGCCAAGGATTGTCAGATGTCAGATATGCCGACAAATGCAAATTCATCAATTGCAGGATGGATTGATAATTTTTTTAAATTAAAACAGAAAAACACAAGTATCAAGACTGAGTTTTTAGCCGGTCTGACCACATTTTTCTCTATGGCTTACATTATCTTTGTTGTGCCTTCAATGCTGTCTGCAGCAGGCATGCCAAAGGATGCAGCTCTTGCTTCATGTCTTCTGACCACAGCACTCTGTACCATTTATATCGGTGTTTATGCTAACTACCCTGTAGCCGTTGCCCCTGGTATGGGCTTAACCGCTTTCTTTGCCTTCTATGTATGTGGAAGTCAGCATCTTCCATGGCAGACAGCTTTAGGCGCTGTATTTATCTCAGGTATTATCTTTTTCATTTTATCTGTAACTAAGATTCGTCAGCTTATTATTGATGCAGTTCCTGCTGGTCTAAAAACAGCAATTGTTGTTGGTATTGGCTGTTTCATTGCATTCATCGGTCTGCAGAGTTCAGGAATAATTGTTGCTGATCCTGCAACTAAGGTTACTCTTGGAGATTTAACATCCTTAAATGTTATTTTGACCTTGTTTGGTATTTTATTTACCGCTGCTCTTATCTCAATCAATGTTAAGGCGGCAATTCTGATTGGAATCGTTGCAGTTTCCATCATCAGCATGATTCTGGGTAATTCTGCTGTTCCAACTTCATTTGATGATGTATTCAGCTTCGAAATGCCTAATTTCGCAGGTACCTTTATGCAGATGGATCTGTTGGGAGCTCTGCACTACGGTATTATTTCAATTATCTTTACCTTTACAATCGTTGAGCTGTTCGACACTATTGGAACTCTGATTGCTGTTACCAAGATGGCTCACATGGTAGATGAAAACGGCAAGATTGAGAACATTGATAAGGCTCTGATTTCTGATTCTGTTGGTACTATTGCTTCTGCAGCAATCGGAACCTGTACTGTTGCTACCTATGTTGAGTCTGCAACCGGTATTAATGCTGGTGGTAGAACCGGCTTAACAGCAGTTTTTGTTGGCCTGTTATTCCTTTTAGGCTTCTTTATCACTCCATTAGGAGATTTAATTCCTGCCTGTGCAACTGCACCTGCACTGATTATCGTAGGTGGTTTAATGGCAACTAACATCAGTTCAATTGATTTTAAGGATTTCTCTGAGGGCTTCCCTGCATTCTTAACAATCATTATGATGCCATTAACCTACTCAATCGCTAATGGTTTTGCTTTTGGTTTCCTAAGCTACTGCTTTATTAAGGTATTCTCAGGAAGAATTAAAGAGATTTCTCCAACCAGGTGGGGAATCACTTTGTTCTTAGCTATTAGCTTGTTCCTTCGTTAGTTATCTTGTCAGTGTTTAAGCCGTCGACGGCTTAAACACAAATATTCCTATCTAAATTCTTATCTGATTATCTGTTTCTCTTTCTTTTCAGGAAAGAGATTCATTTGTGAATGCATAATTTTGCGTAGAATTGTTCAATGTGATAAAATTGTGCCTTGCGAGTTTTGTTAAAAGGCTAATAAAAGCTTATCAGACTCATATATGTGTCTTTGCGATGTTCATTTTCGGCATGAGTTTCCTTTCAAAAGGATTTCACTGCCAAAACGGTTCAGGTTCGTAAGACGCCGTCCTGTAGTATTGGATTTTACCGGACAATCAGCAAGCCTCGTGGTTTACTCTCCGAGGTGTTTTTTTGTCCGTATACTGCAGGTTCATTTTCAATAAATCATTCTGAATTGAAGTTGTTTTAGTTTTTGAGTGATTTATAACATGATGAAAAATAACCGAATTTCTTCTTTTTAGGCGGAAGTTATTGTTGAGAATGCTTTGATTCTTGAACTTTCGTTGTCGGAGTAGCTCTTTTCGCTGCTTGGAAGATATTTCTGCTATTACAGAAACTTTCTTTTGAGAGTGAAGTAAAAATCTGATTCTATAGAATGAATTTCCTTATTAACGTAAGGTTAAGAGCGCCGATTTATTCGGTTATATATTAAATAAACAATCTGTCTGGAGAGCTCCAACTGCTTTCTGGTCGGAGTTAATAAAAAAACTTAACAATGAAAACATCTAGCAACTCTATAAGAGAGCTTACTCTCAGAGGTATTATTTTAGGTACCTTAATTACTTTAGTCTTCACTGCATCTAATGTTTATTTAGGACTAAAGGTAGGAATGACCTTTGCATCCTCAATTCCTGCTGCTGTTATTTCAATGGCTGTCTTGAGAATGTTCAAAGACTCATCAATTCTTGAAAATAATATTGTACAGACTCAGGCTTCTGCTGCAGGTTGTATTTCCTCAATTATTTTCGTAATGCCTGCAATGGTAATGATCGGCTACTGGAATGATTTCCCATTCTGGCAGACTTTCCTTATCTGTGCCGCAGGTGGTACTCTCGGTGTTATTTTTACTATTCCTTTAAGATATGCCATGGTGGTGAAATCAAATCTACCTTATCCAGAAGGAGTAGCTGCTGCAGTAATTCTAAAGACAGCAAACAAGAAATCATCCGATGGAGAATCACAGGCAAAGAGTGGTGTTAAATTATTAGCATTCGGTGCTGGTTTATCATCAATCTTCACTTTCTGTACCAGCGGTTTAAGAGTACTATTTGATGGCTTTACACTTACAGGAAAGGTCGGAGCAGCTGTATTCTCATTAGGTACCGGTTATTCATTCGCTCTGCTAGGTGCTGGTTTACTTATCGGTATCGGTGGCGGTTTTTCTCTGCTGGTTGGTACAATTCTATGCTGGGGTGTAGGTGTTCCTGTACTAACATCTATTCTTCCTAATCCAGATGCTCTTCCTGTTGAAGATTTCTCTTCAGTGATCTGGGCTACCAAGCTAAGATTTGCCGGCGCAGGCTGTATCGCAATTTCAGCTTTATGGACTCTGATTGTTCTTGTTAAGCCTATTATTAAAGGTCTTATGGACTCTATGGAGCTTGCTAAAGAAGCTAAATCAGGCCAGATTGACTCAAGAAATACTGACTTAAGCTTCAAGCAGATGATTATCTATACAGTAATCTCTATTCTGATTATTTGTGGTGTTTTCTATAAGTTCACCTCCAATATAGATATTCCTGCATTATGGAGCTGTTCATTTATTATTCTGGGAACTCTTTTAGCTGTTCTTATCGGCTTCTTATTAGCAGCCTCATGTGGTTACATGGCAGGTCTGATTGGTTCTTCTTCAAGTCCTATTTCTGGAATCACAATTATTTCTGTTGTTGTTATTTCTTTATGCTACCTGGTTCTTTCAGGTGTACAGGGAATGTTCAATATTGAAGGCGGCAGAGAGTTTGTTACTGCATTTACTCTGTTTACTGCCACTGTTGTTAACGCAACAGCATGTATTTCAAACGATAATCTTCAGGATTTAAAGACCGGTCAGCTAGTAGGAGCTTCTCCAAAGCATCAGCAGGTTGCTCTGATTATCGGTACTATTATAGGTGCTTTCGTTATTGCTCCTGTTCTTGAGCTTCTTTACAACAGCTATGGTTTCCCTGGCGCAATGCCAAGAGCCAATATGGATCCAAGCCTGGCTCTTAATGCTCCTCAGGCAACACTGATGGCATCTATTGCAAAGGGTATTTTTAATCACCACTTAGAATGGACCTATATTATTATCGGTCTGATTTTAGGTGTTGTATTGATTGTTCTAAATCTTTTCATCAAGAAGATTTCCAAGAATAAGATGTTCATTGCACCTTTAGCTGTTGGTCTAGGTATCTATCTTCCATCAAGTGTTAATGTTGTAATTATCATCGGTGCTATTGCCTCTTACTTCATAGTCCGTCGCGTTAAGAACAAGTTTACCGATAAGGAAGAACAGAAAGCTAAACTGATCAATCTGGACAGCAGAAACAATCTTATGGCTGCAGGCCTGATTGTTGGTGAAAGTCTGATGGGCGTTTTAATGGCCTTCGTTTTAACCGCATCTATTTCTACCGGTGGTTCTGATGCACCTCTGGCTATTGATCTTGGTCTGGATGCAACAGTTATCAGTATCATTTCATTTGTTATCTTCTTTGGTGGACTTATTTACGTTCTACATAAGATAGCATCTGGTTCTTCTAAGTAATTCAGTTATGAATTAGCAGTAAAACTCCTCTTCATGAGGAGTTTTTTTTTAACTATTGTCTTTTCTTTCATAATCTATCTGCTCTTCGTTCGTCTCATG
>JAGDBH010000312.1 GCA_017959135.1 Succinivibrio sp.
ATTTCTGCATATTTTGCATTCTCTTTACCTGTGACATAAACCGACAGTTCATCCATTGCAATATTATAGTCACTTGATAAGTTTCTTCCTCCTGGGAGAGAAATCTGAATAGATGAGAGATCTTTTTCAAACTGTGTTTTTTCATTGTTTGAGCATTTTCTGACAGTATCAATCATATTTTTTGTAAGCTTGCCTGTTACAAGCTTGGAGACAGATACAGAGAAAGCCGCCTGAGCCATAAAAGGAGGCATAAGATCATTAGAGTGTTTAACTGTTTTCTTCAGACTACGAATTAGCTGCTCTTTAATATAAGCTGCTGAATCTCCTTTAATGGACTTGTCTGCAAAATTCCGTATTTCGGCATCAATAACCTTTTTTGCAGTATTTTCAGCATCTTCAAGAATAGTTCTGCTTTCACTGTTAATATCTAGATTTCCTATATATGCAGATATCTCAGTATGTTTTATTCCCATTAGTGTTTCAAGAGATCTTTTAATATGAGTCAGTGCTGTATTCTGTTCATTGATGGCAACCTGAGCCATCTCTTTTTCGATAGACGAACCATTAAACATAGTTTTGTCGCCAAATGCATCATCCATTAATTTATTCAGTTTACAGGTATTCATTGAATTGAGAGCCTGCAAAAGAGTTTTTCTTTCATCAGAAGTCAGAGAAGAAAGCAAAGCGATATATGCAAAATCCTTTGCAGCGTCCATCTCATCTGCTCCATCAATATTATTCATGATATTAGAATTTACAATAACATCTGATACTTTATCAGCATAATATGAAATGGCTCTGTAAATCTCCAACTGAGACGATTTTTCGTTCAGAGCGTGGAGCTTTTCTAAAGGAACTGCTTTTGCCAGTTCAATAGACTTTGAAATGCAGTCTGTTGGAAATGTCTTGCCATTCATAGTTTTTATAGATGTAAATGCTGCTTTATAAGTCTTTGCAGATATATCTTTAAAACCAGAGATTGCATCAAGATTACTTTTTAGGGCGTCAATTTTTGACCTGATTGAATCAATACTTCTTGGTTCAGCGTCACCACCTCTTATAAGATGATTAACGCCGTTAATCAGCAGTTCGTCCAGATCATCACTCTGACCAAAAAAAGAAGCTATAAATTCTGCATTCTCTCTAATTCTGTCCGAATAACCTTCTTTATTACTAATATATTTATTCAAAGCATTATGAACAAAAGCATCTTTCATTGTTTTCACATTATCAATGCCGTTCTCAATGCGTATACCGTTATTGTCAAAAAGCGCTTTCTGTAGATACTCGGCATAACTTGAGTTGAATTTTTGATTCTCAAGCTTCGGCAAGGACATGATTTTTTCTAGATCTTCCTTAAAACTGGCAATATTACCCATAAGAGCATTTTTCAGAGTTTCTTTATCAAGCTCTTTTCCGTTTTCGGTATCTTCATAAGGAGGATTATCTGTAATCTGTTTACAGGAGGATAAAAACATCTCCATAAGAGCAGGAGAATTTACAATCCTAGGATTAGAACATAATTCATTGATGGTATTGTTAATGAGCTTTATTGCAATTTTTCTTGCAGAAGCAGAAAGAATCTTATCTTCATTTGAAGTCTTGAACTCAGAGAGCAGATTTTTTATATCACTACCTTTAAATCCACCTGAAACATCAATGTCCTCAAGGCGTTGTCTAAGTCTGTAGTTCAGATTAATGTCTGCAGCTTTAGTCAGAGTATCTTTGATCTCATTGACGAGATTTGAAGCTCTCTCTCTTGAATGACCAAGATTAAAAGTATATTTGAATCTAGTCCACGCACCAGCTTTCTTAACTTCTCCGTTGTCAGATAAATAATAAGAACCGCTATTCTGTACATTAGACAATTCATTTAAAGAAATTGACATAATTATCACCCCACTGCAAACTGCAGATAAACATTTTTATTTTTTTGTTGTTTTATAAATACTGAAAAAAAATTTAGACACTTAAGCTGTTACTGTTCAGACTTGCGTTTACCGTCTCTTTTCTAACCGGAGCATCATCATAGCTGTTTAAAAGTGAATCCCTAACAGCTATAGCTGCATCCTTGAACAGGAAGATTTTTTCTGAAAGTTTTTCTACTGTAAGATTATCAGTCTTTATAAAAGAGGAAAGAATAAGCTCATCGTCAAACAACCCGAGAAAATTACCGTTTGTACCAGAGCCATTAAAAGATAATGTTAAAGCCTGTCTAAGCACTGATTCATTGATTATTGAGATACTTTCAGGATCTGTTACAGGAGAAAAGATAGCAACGTCATCTTGATCTTTTCTGTACTGCAGGGTAATGATGAGATCATCATATTCAATAGAGAATGAATTACTGTTATCAACCTCTAAAGGCAGACCTGAAACAGAAGCCAGTTCTGAAACAAGTTTTCTAAAAAAAGACATCCAAATACCCCCTTTTTTATTTTGAGCTATTATAGATCTACTTTTCTCAAATAACTCACTAAAATACCGCAAATGGTAAACAGGTCTCATTATTTATGATTTAAATCGCTTTTATTATGATTGTTTCGTTATTTTTTGACGTAATTCAGAAAAAAACATATCACGTGCCAGACTTTGATCTATGTATGCCAAAAATAAAGTCGCTAGAGAGAACGCCATTGAAAATACATTGCCAGGTATTCTGATACGACAGAAGAATATGATGGATGTTTATAAAATACAGAAAAGAGCCATATAGGAAAGAGAGCTCTGTAACAATACTATGCGGAGTTTAAAATGTACAGAGCCTTGCAGAAAGCAGTATCTGTTTTAGAAAACTACTGTTTTATTGCCGTGAATAAACACCTTGTCATCTAAAACCTTGTTAACGGCTCTCATCAGAACCATCTGCTCTACATCGTGACCAGCCTTGGCAAGAGTCTGAGGATCATAACGGTGATTTACCTTGATAACATCCTGTTCAATGATTGGACCTTCATCAAGATTGTTGGTAACAAAGTGAGCGGTTGCACCGATAATCTTCACACCTCTGTCGTATGCTTGATGATATGGCTTTGCACCGATAAATGCAGGTAGGAATGAGTGGTGGATGTTAATCAGCTTGCCTAATGGGTAGTGATTTACAAAGTTTGGAGAAAGAATTCTCATGTACTTTGCCAGAATTACGTAATCAGGATTGCACTCATCGATTACATCCATCATGTTCTTTTCCTGCTCTTCCTTGGTAATACCTTCACAGGAAACAAGCTTGAAAGGAACGCCAAACTTCTCAGCAAGAGCACCTAATTCCGGATAGTTACCGGCAACCAGTGCGATATCGGCATTCATTGCACCAGAATAGGATTTCATCAGAAGTTCACCAAGACAGTGAGATTCCTTGGTTACCAGAACACACAGTCTGCGCTTTGACTCATCCTTAAGACGGACAATAGCTCCATCAGGAAGAACATTGATAACAGTATTGATTAGAGTCTCAGAAATCTTTTCATCACTGAAGTTACCTTCAATAACGGTTCTCATAAAGAATCTGTTATCTTCATGAGACGCAAACTGATCCTGACGAATTACGTTCATATGAAACAGGAAGCAGACATTGGTAATCTTAGCGATAAGGCCAACATCATCCTTACACTCGGTTAAAAGAATTCTTCTTTCCATAATTACTTCTTTCATAGCTAACTCTTAACTTAGATATTCCTGCTAGCATATACAAAATTAAGAAAATATGGAACTGATAGACAAAATGAACCACAAGCGTGCGCTCTATAACAGTGCAAAGTGCCAATATTTTCAATTATCTATACATTTATGAGAATGTGTTTACAATGAAATCATGGCGAATGCGTTTTGTTTATTAAACAAATGATAAGGAAAAATCATAATGGCAATAGAAGAAAAACTACCTGCTTTAGACAAGTATGCAACTCTTATCATTCCAGGAAAGGATCCGATTGAACTACCAATCCTTAAAGGAGCTATCGGACCAGAAGTAATTGATATCAGAGAACTGGGCAAGCAGGGTTATTTCACCTATGATCCTGGCTTTGTATCAACCGCATCATGTACCTCAAAGATAACTTTCATTGATGGTAAGAATGGTATTCTTCTTTACAGAGGATATCCAATCGACCAGCTTGCAACCAAATGTGATTACCTGCAGGTCTGCTATCTGCTGTTTAAGGGAGAGCTTCCAACTAAAGAGCAGTATCAGGAATTTGTTCACAGAGTAAAGCACCATACTCTGGTACATACTCAGATGGAATCTCTGTTCCAGGCTTTCAGACGTGACTCACACCCTATGGCAGTGCTGTGCGGTGTGGCAGGAGCTCTATCAGCCTTCTATCATGACAAGCTTGATATTTACGATCCAGAGCATCGTGAACTTACTGCAGTACGACTGATTGCAAAGATGCCTACTCTGGCAGCTATGTCATATAAGTACTCAATCGGTCATCCATTTGTTTACCCAAGAAATGACCTGAGCTATACAGCAAACTTCCTGCACATGATGTTCTCTACCCCTTGTGAGGAATATAAGGTTAACCCTATTGTTGAAAAAGCTCTGGACAGAATTTTCACACTTCATGCAGACCATGAGCAGAACGCATCAACCTCATCAGTACGTCTGGCAGGTTCATCAGGAGCAAACCCTTATGCATGTATTGCAGCAGGCGTAGCATCCTTATGGGGACCAGCTCATGGCGGAGCAAATGAAGCATGTCTGCGTATGCTTGAAGAAATCGGTTCAGTTGACAGAATTCCTGAATACATTGCAAGAGCAAAAGACAAGAATGATCCATTTAGACTGTTCGGCTTTGGTCACCGTGTTTACAAGACATTTGATCCTCGTGCAATTGTTATGAGAGACACCTGTCATGAAGTACTGGATGCACTTCATATTGACAACAATCCTCTTCTGAAGATTGCAACCGAGCTTGAGAAGATTGCACTCAACGATGAATACTTTGTAACCAGACATCTGTATCCAAACGTTGATTTCTACTCAGGTATCATTCTGAACGCTATCGGCATTCCAACCTCAATGTTCACCGTAATCTTCGCTCTTGCAAGAACCATCGGCTGGATCACCCACTGGAATGAAATGCATACCAATGAGGACTTCAGAATCGGCAGACCTCGTCAGGTATACACCGGTAAGGAAAAGCGTGATGTAAAACCTTTCAGAAGCCGAAATTAACATCTACCGAAAAACTAAGAGGCCTGTATATTACAGACCTCTTTTTGTATTCACAGTACAGCAGCCATGCTACAAGTTGGATGCGCTTATCTTCAGAACATAATTAGAATTTGACTTGTTTTCTGTGTTGTAACTTGCATAACCGCCACTTACAATTGACAGCCAGTCTTCATTCTTAATAGTTGAAGAGGCACCGCCCTTAGTTTCGATAATAACATCCTGTAAAGTGAAATTAGCATTTACCTTGCCGGCTTCCTTTTCAAG
>JAGDBH010000040.1 GCA_017959135.1 Succinivibrio sp.
TTATCTTAAGTTCTTCAATATCAGCATCAGAAAGAGCACGAGGCTGACCTGGAAAAGCCTGGCCATTTGCAGATACCAATGTGGCTCCCTGAATGTACATACCAACGTGGTCGGCTCTGGTTGAAAAGAATCTCTCTTCACCTTCACTCACAGAACCGTCAGGATTGGAAGCAAATAGAGTTAATGGAGCAACTGTGAGACGACAGTTGACCATAACTCCGATGTTGAATGTAAAAGGTTCAAAAAGAATTTTATTATCCATATAAATACTCTCATGAAAAAGACTGTAGATATTTGTAACACAATTCATATGAGAGGTATTATCATCTGAAAAAGATAACCAGACTTTCGCAATTAGATTGTCCAAAAAGTGAAAAAAGTCATGATAATTGAGAATGGTCTGTGCAGAGAAAAAGCTCTAAAATCGAAAACTGGTAAAGAAAGACAGATGTTTGCTGGCTGAAATTTTTAGGAATGTCTTATATGGATAGTGGGTTGTATTTCTTTCGTATTCAAAACTCATTACAACTTGGATTTCTCCGTCTAAAAAAACAAGAAATCCAAGTTTAATCTTATTTTTTTGAGTTCTAATCCTTTTCTCCAAGCTTTAGCCACAGCTTGGCAAGCTCCAGATTATCCTCAAAGGTCTGGGCTCCGCCTGTAAAGCCTGACTTATGAATAAAGGTCATATTCTTAAGTCCGGTTGCCTTATCAAGCTCGGTATCGTTAAGTCCTCTCCAGGCTGCAGGAGCAGACAGTCTGTTCTTAAAGCGCTGTGCCTTTGACTGTGGCAGGGACTGTACTCTCCATCTCTGGTTTCTGTCTGGATATACTGCTATCAGACAGTCTTTGAAGATCTCAGGATTGTTCAGAACAGCACTGGTCCAAGGCAGTCTTTCATGCATAATCAGAATTTCACCGCCTGAATAGGCCTCAATTACCTTGGCTACACCGCTTTCGGTGTGAAGTGCGTTTATTGCCGCATTAAGAAGGATTGTCTTGAGCATCTTTACTGTCTGATTAAAGGATTTGTCCTGCTCTGCTCCTACCTTATTTGGCAGATTCATCATGGCTACGATGAAAGGAATGTCTGCTGTAGCCTGATAAAGCTCATTTAATCTGTTGACGATAGCTCTTTCACTATCTGTCTTTGGATCGGTTATCTGATCGACGTAGCCTGTCAGCTGACCATTGTCATTTAAATCAATCATGGTCATGATATCTTCATCGATACGTCTGTAAGCACTGTCGATAACTTTTGCTGAAGGGCGGAATTCAAGCTCCTTCTGTGCAACCTTTTTTAGGTACTCGTGACCGAATTTATTCCACATCAGACCTGCTGTGGCATATTTGACTCCGTTGTCACGACACAGCTTGAAATCTTTTGAGTGGTGATCAAAGTGTTTGTCATCATTGATATTTGACACATCAATAATGATGTCAGCTTTTTCAAGCTCTGCTGGATCACGTGATCTGATGATTGAAGATGTATCAAAAAGGTATGTAAGAATGGCACATGCAGTGGTTTCGTCTGCATGAAAAGTTCCGTCGTGGGTAGCTATTATCATTTCGTCTCCTTAGCTGCGAAAAATTCTATCACAAAAAGAGATGACAAATCGCCAAAAATTGCTATTATGAGCGCACTGTTCACTATTTGTATCGAATTATGTTAAAAGATAGCAAAGTTTATTTGGCTCCCCTTGAGGGACTGGCAGATGGTCCTATGCGTGAGGTTTTATGTGCTCACGGTGGCTATGATCTGTGTTTCTCAGAATTTATCCGTATTACTGATCTGTGTGTTTCAGAGAAGACTCTGATCCGAGAGATCCCTGAGTTTTTAAATGACTGCAAGACTCCAGACGGAACTGATCTGCGTGTGCAGTTTTTAGGAGATAATCCTAAAACTCTGGCTTTATCTGCCGTTAAAGCTCATAAACTCGGAGCAAAATCCATTGATATCAATTTCGGATGCCCTTCAAGATTCGTTCACCATTCAGGCGCTATGCTCTTAAAAGAGCCTGAGCTGATGCATGAGATTATGTGTACAGTTCGTGAGGCGCTTCCTCCTGAGTGTGAGCTGTCTGCAAAGGTAAGACTTGGTTTTGCTGATAAGACTGAGGCTCCTGAGGTGATTAAGGCTGTTGCTGTTGATGGTGTTAAGGAAATTACTGTTCACTGTCGAACCAGAAAGGATTTATATAAGGAAGAGGCTCTAGACTGGTCTTCCATGCGTAATCTTCATGAACTGGCTCCTAATGCAACTCTTATAGCCAATGGAAACATCAACTCTCTTGAAGATGCTGTAAAGTGTAAGGAAATAACCTTATGTAATGACTTTATGTGCGGCAGAGGTGCTTTTGCTATTCCTAACCTGGGGCATGTGATTAAGGAAGGTGCAGAGCCGTTTTCAATTGTTGATATCCTGAAGATCGACGTTGAGGTTATTGAGGTCTTTGCCAAATCAAGACCTACCGAGAAGATGGTAATGGATAGAGCTAAGCAGTTTTTAGGTTATGCAAGAGTTCACAGAAGAGAATTAAATCCATTTTTTAAAGTTTTCTGTAAGTGCGTAACTGTAAACGATGGACTAAAATTATTACATGACGAGATAAATCGTGAGGAGCTTAATTCTAATGATAATTAAATCTAAACTCGTTTTGTTTTCAGCCCTTCTTTTAGGCTTTTCTGCATACGCAGATACTCAGATGGCTTATTTTCCTCCAGTTCCTGAATCATGGAATGTAAAGGTTGAAGGTACATCTATTGAGTACTCATCTCCGGTGAATAAGAAAACCCAGCCTCAGCCAAAGACAAAGGTTCGTTTTCAGTATACAAAGACTACTCAGGACAAGGATGCTACAACTCTTGCCCAGGAGTATGCAAAAAACAATGAATGTGGAACACCAAGAGAACAGGGCAAGGCTTTCTTTACTATTTCCTGTCCGAATATAGCAAGAAATGCGGTTATTGTAGGTGAACCTAATAATATGTATTTCATTGAGCTATCCGGTGAGGTTACTGCAGAGGCAAAGAATCTTATCAATACCTATGTAACTTCTATTGTTAACGGCAAGAGAACCTTTGAGGACCGTGAGATAGGCGAGAAGGTATCACGTTAATATTTCTGTTATACCTATAAAAGCGCTAACTTTAGCGCTTTTTTTATACCTTCCAAATAAAAAAGGCAGAAGCCTGAACCTCTGCCTTGGTAATAATCTTAATATTCAAAGTCTGTTATTTGGCTTCTGTTTCTTCATTTTTCTTTGGAAAAACAAAGCTTGCAAGAATACCTACTGTCAATGCTGAGGCAATCACAATCAGTGAGGTATAAACGTCAATATCAAAGCCTACACCGAACAGATGCAGAGATGCTGCTGCAAATAGTTTAAATGCTACAAAGAACAGCAGGAAGATAACAGCCTTTTCAAGGTGTACCAGTGCATTTCTTAAGGCGTCCAGAATAAAGAACATTGAACGCAGTCCAAGCATTGCAAAGATCATACATGAGTAAACAATGAATGGATCTTTTGAAACTGCGATAACGGCAGGAACAGAATCAAAGGCGAACATTACATCGGAGGTCTCAACAATTGCCAGACACAGGAATAAAGGTGTTGCAAAGAAAAGTCCTTTTCTCTTTAAAACGATATCTTTGTTTTCCTCTTTTTTAAGCTCCTCTTCAACATGTTCTCTTGAGATAAAGAAATTGTGTCCGTAGAGCTTAGGATACAGAGGAAGGAACATCTTTACAAACTTAAATGCAGGATGTGCAGAGAAGTCTGATGTTTCCTCATGCTCTTTTTTTTTAAGCATCAGGATAGCTGAAACGGCAACCATTACAGCGAATACAATTTCAACATATGGTCCAAGAGCAAACAGGCTGGTACCGATTAAAACGAAGATAAGTCTGAAGACAACAGCTCCGATAACACCCCAGTATAGTACGCGGTGGGTATAGCCTGATTTGATACCGAACCAGGAGAATATCGCCATAATGGCAAAAAGGTTATCAACTGACAAGGCCATTTCAAAGGCATAACCTGCAAAGTACAGGGATGCAGCTTCAGCTGAGAAATGGAAGTACAGGAAGAGACCAAAGGAAACACCTATGACAATCCAGAATACAGTCCAGAAGGCGGCTGCTTTAATCGAGATTGGTTTGTCTGCTCTGTGAGCAAAAAGATCAATTACAAGGCCGGAAATAGCTAATAGGGTAAATATGATAAGCGTTTCAAGTTCAAGACCAATATGAACAGAATTTTGCATTTTATTATTTTTATTCCTAAAAAAAATGGTATGTGTTTTATCTCACATACCATTATCTTAATTTGCTTTTTTAAATCAAGTTTATTTTACAAAATTATAATTCTGTAAAGGATTGCCTGAAATATATCTTGAGGTTGCATCTGCAAGTGGAGATGCATCAAAGCAGCTGGTTGTACCTAAATGGCAGGTTGGACCATCAGGTCTTGCCAGTACCAGCAGGGTATCCTTGTCACAGTCACAGGTGATTGATCTCATGTGCAGGAAGTTTCCTGATTCCTCACCTTTTGTCCACAGTTTCTGTCTTGCTCTTGAGAAGAAGGTTACATAATGGGTATCAATGGTTTTCTGGATTGATTCCTTGTTCATATAGCCCATCATTAAAACCTGACCGGTCTGGCAGTCCTGAACAATTGCTGGAATCAGACCGTCATTCTTTTCAAAATCTAAATCGTCAATGCTTTCAAAACCATGGAAATATCTAATCACGGATACAAACTCCTTTTCCTTTTAAATAATCCTTAAGCTCAGGAATATGGATGGTTCCCTTATGAAATACTGAAGCTGCCAGAGCACCGTCAGTATTTGCAAGCTCAAAGGCTTCATAGAAATGCTCCATTGTGCCGGCACCGCCTGATGCAATCAGAGGTACGCTGCAGATTTCACGAACCTTCTTGAGCTGCTCTAAATCATATCCATTACGCATACCGTCCTGATTCATCATGTTCAGGACAATCTCTCCAGCACCCCTCTTCTGAACTTCCTTTACCCATTCAAGAGTAGTCCAGGAGGTAGTGGTGGTCTTGCTTACGTCACCGGTATACTGTTTTACCTGATAATTATTGAGTTCCTTATTATAGTATGTATCGATTCCGACTACTACACACTGAACACCAAACTTATCGGCAAGACGGGTAATAAGAGTAGGATCTGCAAGCGCTGGAGAGTTGATGGAAATCTTGTCTGCACCATACTGAAGGATGGTTCTTGCATCCTCAACTGACTTGATTCCTCCAGCTACAGCAAAAGGAATATTGATAACCTCAGCAACCTTTGCAACCCATGATTTGTCTACACGGCGATTGTCAGAGGAGGCTGTAATATCATAGAAAACCAGCTCATCGGCACCTTCATCTGCATATCTTTTTGCAAGATCAATAATAGAGCCCATGACCTCATGATTTCTGAACTGTACGCCTTTAACAACTACGCCATCACGAACATCAAGACATGGAATTATGCGTTTTGCCAGCATTTGATAGCCTCCTCAACTGAGAATTTTCCCTCTAAAAGAGAGCGTCCCAGAACTACTGATTTAGCACCGGCTCTGGCAACATTTCTGATGTCGTCAAGTGATGAAATACCGCCTGAGGCAATGATATCCAGATCAGGATATTTAGCATACAGAGAGGCGTATAGGGAATTGTTGGCCCCCTTCATCATGCCGTCCTTGCTGATGTCGGTTACAAGCACATGCTTGATGTGATAAGGCAGATAGTGACGCAGAATCTGATCTAAAGTGGTATCAGAAGTTTTAAGCCAGCCGTGGGTTGCCACATAAGGCACGTTATCAGTAAGTCTTACATCCAGTGCTAAAGTGAAGTGTTCGGCTCCAAATAGCTTTAACCAGCCTCTGACAAGATGAGGCTGTTTTACAGCAACTGAGCCTACTACAACTCTCTCAACACCCAGATCCAGAAGGTTTCTGATATCAAATTCTGATCTGATACCGCCACCGGTCTGAATAGGAACAGGGGATGCCTTTACAATCTTGCTGATAAGAGCTCTCTGTCTTAAAACAGGATCCTTGGCTCCATCCAGATCAACGATATGAATCAGCTCAGCGCCCTGATTGGCTGCATCGTAAATTCTCTTGATAGGATCTACATCGAAAATAGTCTTCTGAGCAAAATCACCTTGCTTAAGACGAACGACGTGACCGCCTGATAAATCAAGTGCAGGGATAATCAATTTTTGCTCCTAGAAATTCTTAATAAAGTTTGTCAGTAACTGTTCACCTGCTGCAGATGACTTTTCTGGGTGGAACTGTACTCCCATAAA
>JAGDBH010000313.1 GCA_017959135.1 Succinivibrio sp.
AGGATAGATGTAATATCTACCCTCTTTTTATATGAAAAAACCTTTAGGATATCTCATTTATTGAGATGTTACAGTTGATAACTTAACAGATACAAAGTCACTCAGACTACGCTCTTTACCACTGGAAGGCCCCTTCCAGGGAAAAGGCTCCGTAGACTCGAACGAGTTTAAGACAGCCAACGGCCGTCCACCAAGAAGCCCTTTCAGGCACACTCGCTATGCTCGTTAGCCTGAAAAGCTTCTTGAGGACCGCCTCTGGCTCGTCTCAATCTCTCTCGGTCTTAGTAAAGGTTTGATAAGAAAGGAATTATGCAACAATATGATTTTGTCAGAATACGACCGTAGATGGGCCGAGATAAGGTTGTATCAGTTCTGCGTTGATGTCTACAAAATAAGACAGCAAAGTATCGATATCTTTGAATGTGTCAATATCATTTGTGACTTAGGCAACATAGATCCAAATGAAATAAAGACAATCATAAGATTAATGTTAGGCGATACATATTATCAGGCAACCAAGAGAGAAATCATAATGATAGGCACTGTTAAGGGACTAGCAGCAAATAATATGGCAAAGTATCTCGACATGTCTCGTCAGGGTATCACCCAATTCATTGAAAGGAATAAGGATATGTTTACACCCTTACCTCGACTTTCAATAGACGATGATCAACTAATAATCAAATTTTTAAAAACACTGGATAAACTAAAAGATATAGGAAGATTAGGTTATGGAACAGCTTACAAAGGCACAGTTTAACGCATGTAGGAGAGAGTTTATAGAGCTTGGTGAGAAAGCTTTATATCTCAATCATTATCAGCTTGCAGCTGAAACACATATAAAAGATCCGATTATCTGGAAAGTATTCCTAACCGATCCTCAAATAGCAGATTACGTAAGTTCAGAAATGAACCTTATTCGTACTGCAGCAATAAATGAAATCATTCATAAAGCACCAAACTCAAAATCTGTAGGACAGGCGCAGCTTATCAACTCCCTCATTAAAATCGATGAGGCTGTTTCGAATAAGACTGGGCCTGTATTTATTTACACTTACGTCCCTCTGAATGAGGAACAGAAATTTGCACCAAATGTAATGCTACAGCCGATGAATCAAATTACAGAGGAACCAGAAAAACAAGAGGAAATCTTAGATGGAATCGAAATCTCTACGGAAATACCAAAGTGATGATGCAAAATTCCTGGCATCTATCCCCTGCTCTGCCTGTTTCAATGAACAGCGAACTGGTAAGACACCAACAGCACTTGAAGTAATCAAGTTAAGAAGGTTACAGGAAGAGAGAATATTAATCATAACAACTGCCTCATCCCTTTATCAGTGGAAAGAAGAATATGAAACATGGCTTGGAAAAAATTGTGTGGTCTGTACTGGTACACCGACGAACAAATTGAAAGCTATAGGTTCATGGACACACGGTTTAGTAGTCAGTCTGGACAGCTTCAAGGAAACAGCATCCCACTCTGGTCTGATAGATCCTATCCTATCCAGAGAACCTGCGATGGTAATACTGGACGAAGCACATAAAATAAAGAATCCAAAAACGGCAAATGCCAAGGCAGTATTTAAAACCTGTAAAGTTCCATATCGACTGGCACTTACAGGCACACCAGCACAAGGAAAACCATACGATGTCTACAGCATACTTAGGTTTTTGTTTCCGTCTGATTTTGGTTCTTATTGGAGATTCATAGATGAATACTTCGAAATAGAAGATAACGTAGTCTGGCAAAATGGAAGACCAAGACATTTTAAAACATACGATAATTTCAAACCAAATAAGGCAGCACAACTCCAGGGAATCCTGAACACATTCTCAACACAGAGAAAGCGCAAAGACGTAATGCCTTGGTTACCAGATAAATTTTATCAGAAAGTAAAACTCCAACCGACAAGAGAACAGAAACGATATCTGAAAGATCTGGAAGATACATACAGAACCGGTGATGTAATCACTTCAGGAGTACTGGACAGACTTATCAGGTACAGACAAATATGTTTAGATCCGGGACTTATAAATCTCGATGGCAAGTCACCAAAAACAGACTGGATACTTCAGTATATAAAAGATTATCCAGAAGAGCAGATAATCATATTCAGTAAATTCACATCGTATCTGATCAAATTATCAGAGCAATTACCTACTACATGGGCAATGCTGATAGGTTCTACGCCAGCAAAACAACGAGGAAAATTCATAAAAGATTTCCAGGCAGGAAAATTTAAAGTATTTCTCATAAATATAGATGCAGGAAAAGAAGCATTAACATTAGATGCAGCTGAAACAACTATCTTTACAGATAAATTCCCGCCTATAGGAAGTATCGAACAGGCCGAAGATAGATTCATAGCATCTACTCAGGATAAGGCTCATAAAGCTCATAAAATCATTGAGTTAATGATGGCTGATACCTTTGATGAACAAATCTACAAGTTATTGGAGAAGCGTAAATCAGAGACAGACATAATAAACGATTACAACAAATACATTAAGGAAAGGAGTAAAACACATGGCAGTAAATCCCCTGTTTCAGTTTCAGGAAGCTACCAGAGAGCAATCTAAAGCCTCAATTCTGATAGAGGGTCTATCAGGTAAAGGTAAATCAGGACTGGCACTGTTGCTCGGATACTACCTTGCAGATGAAGACTGGACAAAAGTATTCGATATCGATACAGAAAACAATTCAGTCAACCTGTTTGCAGGAATAAATTCATCAGCAGGAGTTCCATTCGGAC
>JAGDBH010000314.1 GCA_017959135.1 Succinivibrio sp.
AGAGACTAATCTTCGAAAGTGTATTCCTCTAGGTTTGGAAGTTGTTGTTTTGTTTTGATTAAGGATATAGAAAAATGTTTACTGAAGATGAGCTGAATGAGAGCATTTTAGAAATCAAAGAAATCGAAGAAGAGCTAGAGCGTCTTGATGCTCTTTATAATTCCGTAAAATCACAGCTTCCAAAGGATGTAGCCAACATGGATACAAGAAATATTCCTCATGATGCTGTGCTGGATAAGATGATTGAAGAGGCTAAGCGTAAGGCTGAGGCCGAGGGTAGACAGCGTGCGGCTCTTTATGAGGATAAGCTTCGTCAGAAGAAGGGCGGTTCTGCAGCAAAGAGCAATCCTGGTCCAAGACGCGGCATGATGGCCTAGCAGATATTTTTCATAACGTAAAAATAAGGGGCAGTAAGCCCCTAATTTTTTTACCTTAATCAAATAGTTGAAGCAATATGTTAAATATATTTCAGGTGTCTTGCTATACTTGAGATGTATAGTTTTTTTAGGTGAAAAGAATGGATCCTGCTGTTATTGAACTGATTAGACAATCAATGTTTCTGGTATTGATGCTCTCTTTGCCTCCTATTTTTGTGGCATCTATAGTCGGTCTGTTATTCAGTTTATTTCAGGCTATCACTCAGCTGCAGGAACAGACTCTATCCTTCGGTATCAAGCTGATTGCTGTATCAATCACGCTTTTTCTTGCTGCCGGCTGGATGTCTGGTCAGATTATGCAGATTGCCCAGACGATTTTCGATAAGTTCTATCTGATTCAGTAAAAGAATGTAAAAGAATATGAATGAATTAGTTGCATTGCTATTGGAATCTGGAAGCAGAGAGCTGGTTATCTTTGTTCTTCTGGCAATGGCAAGACTGATTGTTCTGATTTCATTTACACCTTTTTTCGCACCAAAGATAGCCATGATAGTGAAACTTCCTTTGTGTGTATGTTTCATACTGCCGGCTATTCCGATTTTTATGGTTCAGGCAGAGCTTCACGTAAATATTGACCTGTCCGCCGCAGTTATCTGTGCTCTGCTGTTCAAGGAGATTGTTATTGGTTTTCTGATAGCGTTCATCTCAGGCGTATTTTTCTATGCTGCGATGTCAGCTGGTATGATTATAGATAACCAGAGAGGAGCCAGTCAGGCGCAGGGCGGTGACCTTATAGATGAAGTTCAGAATTCACCTTTTGGCTCTGTACTTATGCTCTCTCTTGTGATTCTGTTTTATTCCACCGGCGCAATTATTGCTTATCTTACCTTTGTTTTAAGTTCGTACACCGTGTGGCCTGTATATGAGGTACTGCCAGGAGTTACAGCCGCCAAGGTTGCGGAGTATGCAGGAGTAGGACTGAATACACTTATGGCAACTGCTATGGTGATCTGCTCTCCTTTTGTAATCGTGGCTCTGATGACGGATATATCATTAGGGTTAATCAATAGATTCGCGCCTCAGCTGAATGTATTTATTCTGTCAATGCCTATTAAGAGTGGGTTGTGTGCAGTTCTGATTGTTCTGTTTATTCAACCTTATATGGAAATAGGGGAAATCTATCTGAATAAGATGATAACCATGTTGACGTATCTTACTAAGCTGTTTTAAACAGGTAGGAGCTTAATTATGTTTTTTCAGATTTTGAATCATAAATTACGGCTGAACTTTCTTGGCTATTTATTTAAAGTGGTTCTAGTCTATGTAATCAGCTTCTGCTTTATACCTGTATCACATGCTGAACTTAATGGAGAATCCTGTCAGCTCAACAAACCTCTTAAGGTTGCTGTTATGGCTGTGGGCCTGCAGAAAAATACAACTTCATATTTCACTCAGATTCTAAAGAAATTAGGAGAAAATGGAATAGTTGCTCAAAACCATGTCCCTAATACTATTGATCTGAGAAATAATGATGAATACAGGAAATATGTAACTGAAACTGTTAAAGGAAAATGTCTGGAGTTTCCTGCTGAATATTCTTATATCTTCAACTGGGAGACAGCTGCATTCAAGGATAAACTTAAAGAGATTCGTTCTCTGATAGAGAGTAAACAGATTGATTTTATCCTTTCTATGGGAGATCTGACCTCAAAATATCTGATTGAAGAGCATCTCAATATTCCAGTGATCTGTTTTGATACCAATTCAACCATAACTCTCAAGGAAAAGATCAGAAAGAACAAACTAGTCTCAATTCTTGATGATTCCAGAAACATAAAAGATGACATTGCACTTTTTTACAAGATGTTTGGTCAATCCAAACTTGGATACTTAAGAGATCAAAACCATGAGTTTGATCTGTATTACGCATATGATGACGTAATGAAGTATGCAAAAGATAATAATATTGCTGTTAAAGTA
>JAGDBH010000315.1 GCA_017959135.1 Succinivibrio sp.
GCTTAAAAATCAATGGAAATGAATCATCTAAAAGAGGAAATATAGAAACAACCTTATCCATCAGAATAGAAAGCTTGTTGTATGTTTTTGAAGGGCAACCTTCTATTGCACAGCATGCAACATCTTCACACATTAATAAGATTTCATCTATTTCCATAACAAAATGCCTGTTTATTATCGAAAATTCCACCACAAATGCCATGATCTCTCAAAGGTGATAGAATACATTGCATTTAAAAATTTCTAATTATTATCGGTTTTAAGATTAGTTATTTTTTCAAAAAAAAGCTACAAAAACACTTAAAAAGTAAGATTATTTCGTAAAAATATAAAAAATATCGTCCCAAAAGGCAAATTTATCCTTATTTGAGGATATATTTCTTTCTTAAGAAGGCGATTCAATTAAATTGGAACTCAAATGGAAGACAATAATAAAAATGTTACACCAATGATGCGTCAGTATTTGGAAATAAAAGCAAATTATCCAGATACACTGGTTTTATACAGATTGGGAGATTTTTATGAACTCTTCTATGAAGATGCAAAGAAAATCGCAAAACTATTAGATCTGACTCTAACCAGAAGAGGAACTAATAACGGAGAGCCTATACCTATGGCTGGAGTACCTTTCCATGCCGTAGATAACTATATTGCCAGACTTATAAAACTTGGAGAATCATGTGTAATCTGTGAACAGGTTGGAACTCCAGGCAATCAGAAGACAATGGTTCGCAAGGTTTCAAAAATCATTACCCCTGGAACTGTAACAGATGAAGGAATTGCCCCAGATGGCTCAGACAATCTGATTGCATGCGTATTCAAGGGCAAAAGATACTTTGGATTCTCTTATCTTTCACTAAGCTCAGGCACATTTAAAACTGCAGTATGTGCAAATGAAAAAGAACTGATGCTTTACCTTGATAAGGTATCCCCTATTGAAATTGTTTACCCTGAAAATTTCAGAGAGTTAAATCTTTTTGCTGAGATTAGCTCAAAAAAAGCTCTGGCCCCTTGGAATTTTGACCTGCAGAACTGCTATAAACTGCTATGTAAACAATTTGAAACCAATAGCCTATTTGGTTTTGATATTGAAAATCTTGAAGAAGGAATCTGTGCGGCAGGTGCTCTGCTTAACTATGTAAAACAAACACAGAATGTTTCCATCGAACATATAAAACAGATCAGCCGAGATGATAACAGTGCATTCGTTATTCTGGATAAATGTGCCCAGAGAAATCTTGAGCTTCTATCTAATCTGAAGGGAGAACACTACGGTTCTCTACTATCAATTCTTGATAATACTTCAACTCCAATGGGACAGAGACTGATCAGAAAAATGATCGTTGAGCCATTGAGAAATAACACTGAAATTAACTACAGACTTGATATGGTCTCAGCTCTTATACAGTCAGATAAGGATAGTTTAAAAGCTGTTTTAGACAATATCGGTGATATAGAAAGAATTATCGCCCGTATCGGCTTATCATCATCAAGACCTAAGGACATGGCTGTACTAAGGGATTCATTAAAGATGATCCCTTCCTTAAAACAGGGACTGGTACAGTCTAATCAGGAAATTCTTATGGATTTCAATGAACAGATTGATCCATTAAGAGATATTGCTGACTTACTGACACAATCAATTCTTGATAATCCTTCTACTTTTATTAGAGATGGAAATGTAATCGCAAACGGATACAACCAGGAGCTAGATGAACTTCGTGAACTGATGAGCGGTTCAGAAGCACTTCTTGCAAAGATCGAAGAAAACGAAAAGATAAGAACAGGAATCTCAACTTTAAAAGTTAACTTTAATTCTGTTCACGGATTCTACATTGAAGTGTCAAAAGCTCAGGCAGACAAGGTGCCATCAACATACATCAGAAGACAGACTCTGAAAAACAATGAAAGATATATTACTCCTGAATTAAAGGAATTAGAGGAAAAAGCCCTAAGCGCAAAAGAAAGATCCTTAGTACTGGAAAATGAGATTTTCAATGAAATCATCAGAAAACTTCAGCAGGAACTTCCTAGACTGATAAATCTTTCATCAAAGCTCTCAATGTTTGATGTTCTTATTGGATTTGCAGCGCTTGCAGAAAGAAGAAACTATGTAAGACCTGAACTTAGCGATCAACATATCATCAAGATCGATAACGGAAGACACCCAGTTATTGAGAAACTAACAGATTCTCCTTTTGTTTCTAATTCAATCTGTCTTGATAAGAAACAGATGATGGTTATTACCGGACCAAAAATGGGTGGTAAGTCAACATTCATGAGACAGACAGCTCTTATTTCGATTATGGCCAGATTAGGTTCATATGTACCTGCCACCCATGCAGAAATCGGAAATATAGACAGAATATTTACAAGAATCGGAGCCTCAGATGATCTTTCATCTGGTCGCTCGACCTTCATGGTAGAAATGGAGGAAGCCTCATCCATAATTAACAATGCAACATCAAGCAGTCTTGTTCTAATGGATGAAATCGGAAGAGGCACCTCTACCTATGAGGGAAGTGCCCTTGCACTATCTATTGCAGAGTATATGTGTGCTAACGTAAAGAGTTTTACACTGTTTTCAACCCATTATCCAGAAATCGCATCTTTGGCTGATACCTACGACAATATCGAAAATATATGCTTTAAAGCAAAGGAATTTGAAGGAAAGATTGTCTTTATGTATCAGGCAAATAAAGGATCTCAGAACTATTCCTATGCAATTGAGGTTGGCAACCTGGCAGGCTTGCCTTCAGGTGTAATTTCAAAGGCAAAAACATATATCAATTCAATGAAAAAACACTCTTCAATTAAGGAAGAATCATCAGAATTATCCCCTGTTGTCCATTCAGAGGAAAAAGTAACCGAAAAGATTATTTACAAAGAAAAAGACAGTGAAGTTGAAAATAGAATTAAGGAACTCGACCTTAATTCTATGACTCCAATAGAAGCTTTGAATGTTCTGAATGAACTTAAAGGAAAGCTTTTATAGTACAGATGTAAAAATTCCGCCATACGGCGGAATTTCCTTATTAGTTTATGTTCTGCATTCCTAAGGAATTTTTATCAATTCCGTAGTTCTCAAATGTCTTTCGCAGAGATTTTAAAACCTCACTCTGAATCTGACGGACGCGCTCTCTGGTTAAACCAATCTTCTTACCAACCTCTTCTAGTGTAAGAACATCCTCATCATTCAGGCCAAATCTGTATAGAACAACCATCTGCTGTTTTTCTGGAAGTTCATTAAACCAGGCTCTTACAATCTCTACAACTTCTCGCTGATCAACATGCTCAAAAGGAGAAACCAGCTTAGTATCAGGAACAACATCTAAAAGTGAAACTTCCTTATCATCGTCAGAGCCTCTTACACTCACATCTAAAGGACTGGTTCCCTCTAAAAGTGATAACAGGTTTCTAACTGTCTCAGGATCCTTTCCTGTCTCATCAGCAATCTGCTGAATTGATACTGGTTTCTGGATATCCTCTTCCTGAAGCTGACGCTTAACCTTAAGAATAATATTGATTTCTTTGATAACATGAACTGGAAGACGAACCAGTCTGGACTGGCACATAATTGCCTGTTCAATACTCTGTCGTATCCACCAGGTTGCATATGTTGAGAATCTGAACCCTCTGTCAGGGTCAAATTTTTGAACAGCATGAATAAGTCCCAGATTACCTTCTTCAATCAGATCCAGTAAAGGAACTCCTCTTGCTCTGTAATTCTTTGCAATCTTCACCACTAGTCGAAGATTTGACGTAATCATAAGATCAATTGATCTTCTGTCACCATCACGAGCCTTGCGGCCAATCTCAGACTCTTCCTCTGAGGATAGCAGAGGATAGCGGCGAATGGAGCTAAAGTAGTTTGATAGTAGATCTACACTTTCACGCGAAGATGAAGTCTTGCCTCCCTTATATGGAGATACCTCTTTTTCCAAAGTATCAGGAATATCGTGGAATTCAGAGCCGAGCTCTTCAGATTCATTTAAATTGTTCATGAGATACCCTTAACATTTGTTGCTTGTTGTTATAATTTTATTAAGCAAAATTCATGCAAATTTTGCAACTAGAAAAAAGTATAATTTCGCAGTTCTTCAAACTCCGCATTATAAAAATGCGGATAATATCGTGTTTTTTTTGTAAATTTACTATTTAGGTAAATAATTACGTGGATTTACGGAATTACCTTTATAGCGTATCTCAAAGTGAAGCATCACACGTGAGGCATCTGTTGAGCCCATCTTGGCTATAACCTGACCTCGCTTCACATTCTGGCCTTCCTTAACCAGAAGCATATCATTATGAGCATA
>JAGDBH010000316.1 GCA_017959135.1 Succinivibrio sp.
ATAGCTATAATTAAATAATTAGATACTGGATTACCCACGTACCTGACTCAATCAAGCACATGTTGGACTTAAAAAACAAATGCAATTAAAGTCAAAAATCCTAGCCGCCATTATTGTAAGCTTTGTGACTGTGGCTGCGGCATTGAGCGTATATAATCAGAAGGTTGTGTTAACCAATGCTGTCAATAACCAGTTTGACAACCAGAAAGACTTTATAAAGGTTGTGTATGATGGTGTAAAGAAACACGCATCAGCTATTTCTGAAAACGAGAATCAGAAATACGGTCCATTTTTCTCTAAAATCAAAGACAGTGCTTTTGATAAATTCCAGATAGATTCAAACAAGCAGGGGCTTCTAGACTACACTGCTTTCCCTTATTTTGCCCAGTCAAATGCTGATGAGCAGTTCTTTGAGACAACTCAGGATATTCCTGATGCAGAAAACTGTCTTGATATGTTCAGCGTGCCAAAGAAAAATCAGGAAACAGTTCTAAACAATCTGAAGGCTCTTAACGTCAACATCGGCTCCTACTGGTGCAAGCTTGCCGAGGGCAAGAAGTTTATCGGCTATAAGCTTCACAATGATGCTGATAAGAACTTTATCTTTGTAAGGGTTGTAAACGAGAATCTTGACTATAAGGATCTTGATGTACACCAGTCAATCGCCAAGATTGATGCCTCAAAGATTATAAGTGAGAATTCAATCAATGCCTTTGCAGTATTAGATTCATCAAAAAAGATACTTCTAAGCTCTGATGGAAGCTTCTCCGGCGATGAAATCTCAGATGAGATGTTCGCTCAGGCTAAGGAGAAACAGGAGATTCAGTTTGAGAGCAAGTCTGACAAGGTTAAGCTTGTTACCATGCTTTACGATCCTGAATCTGATTTCTTTGTTGCAGTTCAGACTCCAAAGGGACCTATTATCAAACCTGCCGTAACCGGCACCTTCATTCTGATTGGTCTGTGCATACTTGGTCTGTGCGGCCTTGCTGCACTTGCCATTAAGAATCTTGAGGCTCTGAAAAAAGACCTTACCGCCATTGCCAATAATCTTGATGTGGTAGCAGTCAATATTCTTTCAGACCGCAAAAAGATGAATGAAATCCAGTCTAAGATGGACTGCAGCAGAGTTGACTTTGAGGCTATCGGCAAGGTTGTAAAATCTGTTGAGAATCTTGGAAATTCAATTGTTGAGAGAGTTGCTGACAAGGTAAAGGAGCTTGAGGATAAGGGCGTTGAGGATAGCAGGAATTCAGCTAAGAACGCCAGAATCGAACTGATGAATGCAATGCAGCGTGATCTGATGCCTGCAGGTAAAGACATGCCTAACTCCAAGTTCCTGGATATTGCCTCCTTTATCATGCCATCAAAGGAGAATCCTTCAGATTTCTACGATGTATTCAGAGTTGATCAGGATAATATCGGTATTGTCTTTGGTTCATGCACAGAGTCCAGCACCAAGACCATCAGCGGTATCAATACCTGTACAACCTTTGTCCGCAATGCTCTTATAAATGAGACTATGCTGCCAGGCGAAGCTCTGACCGCATTAAACAAGCTTTTAATGTTAAAGCAGTCAGATAATTACAACATCTCTATTGTGGTAATGATTCTAAGCGAGTTCACCGGTAACTTCATCTATTCTGTAGCCGGCAAGAGAACTCCTGTTCTTGTTCATGTACACAAGGCCTCCCTGCTTGAGCCTAAGCTTATGCAGAGCGAGCTTGGTACAGCCAAGGATACAGTCTATATCGACTCAAAGGGTAAGATGTCATACCTTGATACTCTGGCCTATATCGGCAAGGGTATTGATTCCGTTTTAAATGACAAGGATGAAACCTTCGGTGTTGAAAAGACACTGGATATCTGTCTTAACAAGTCTGGGGAATCTGCTACTGACCAGCTGATTGCACTTTACAAGGCTTCAAAGGAATTCGCAGGCGAAAAGGAAAACGATCTGGATATCTGCGCAATTGTGGTTAAGAAGAATGCCAACAACAAGGAATTAGAAGAGGCCTAGAAAGCCTCAGCAAGATTCTAAAAATGAAAGCACCTGATGGTGCTTTCTTGTTTTTAAGCTGTGATAATGGACCGTAAGCTCATTCTGCTACTTTGTCTGCTCTACAGTCTCCGCATCAGGGAAATTGTATTTTTTAGCCTGAGGACACTCCCAGACTTTCCTGAGCTCATCTGGAATTCTAAGACCTAATCCAAGCTCTCTGAATG
>JAGDBH010000317.1 GCA_017959135.1 Succinivibrio sp.
CAAATGGTTATCTTCATATCGGTCATGCAAAATCAATCTGTCTGAACTTTGGTTTGGCAAGAGACTACAAAGGTACATGTAATTTAAGATTTGATGATACCAACCCTGAAAAGGAAGATATGGAATATATCAATTCCATCCAGAGAGATGTTCAGTGGCTTGGTTTTAAGTGGACAGAGATTCGTCATTCATCAGACTACTTTGACCGTCTGTATGGCTATGCATTAGAGCTTATTGATAAAGGTCTTGCATATGTTGACGAGCTTTCTCCTGATGAGATTCGTGAATATCGCGGTACTCTGAAGGAGCCTGGTAAGGAGAGTCCTTACAGAAATCGTCCAATTGAGGAAAACCGCGCTTTATTTGAGAAAATGAAGGCAGGTGAATTCAAGGAAGGTCAGGTTTGCCTGAGAGCAAAGATTGATATGGCTTCTCCATTCATCTGTATGCGCGATCCTGTTATTTATCGTGTAAGATTTGCAGAGCATGCAATTACCAAGGATAAGTGGTGTATTTATCCTATGTATGATTTCACACACTGCATTTCTGACGCAATCGAAGGTATTACTCATTCTATCTGTACTCTTGAATTCCAGGATAATCGTAGATTATATGACTGGGTTTTAGAGCACATTTCCATTAAGGCACGTCCACATCAGTATGAGATGAGCCGTCTGAACCTGGAAGGCTCAATCACTTCAAAGCGTAAATTAAACCTTCTAGTAAAAGAGGGCATTGTTGACGGATGGGATGATCCTCGTCTGACTACTATTTCCGGTCTGCGTCGCAGAGGCTATACTCCTGCATCTATAAGAGAGTTCTGCCGTCGTATCGGTGTAACCAAGCAGGAAAATGTGGTTGAGATGAGCGCTCTTGAGTCATGTATCAGAGATGATCTGAACAGAAACGCTCCTCGTGCTATGGCTGTTTTACATCCAATCAAGCTGGTTATTGATAACTACGGCGAAGAAGGAGTAACTGACACCTCTTATACCATCAGTAATCATCCTGAGCGTGAGGATCTGGGCTCAAGAACTATTACCATCAGCAAGGAACTTTATATTGATGAAGCTGATTTCAGAGAAGAAGCTAACAAGCAGTACAAGCGTCTGAAGTTAGGTCATGAGGTTCGTCTGCGCAATTCATATGTTGTTCAGGCTGTATCCTGTGAGAAGGATAGCGATGGCAAGGTTACTGTCGTTCACGTTGTAGCTGTTCCAAACTCTGTAGGTGCAACCATTGAAGGTCATAAGCCAAAGGGAGTTATCCACTGGGTTGATGCAAACAACTGCTATCGTGGAAAGGTTAATTTATATGAGAATCTGTTTAACGTACCTAATCCAGGTGCTGCAGAGGATTTCCTTTCAACTGTAAACAAGAACTCTAAGATTGAAATTGAGAATGCTGCTTTAGAGGCAAGTCTGAAGGATGCAAAAGTAGGACAGAGTTTCCAGTTCGAAAGAGAAGGTTATTTCTGTGTAGACAGCAAGAACTCTACTGAGGGTAAGCCAGAGTTTAACTTAACTGTTGCATTAAGAGAGACCAAAAAAGTTTCTGTATAACAAACGATAAGTGGAAGAAGGAGTAAGTACACTATGTCAGATTTTGAAAATGACAACGCTCAGAAGGCAGAGGATAAGGTTGCGCCTCCACCAGGCAGTGACTATGAAGTTGCATTCACTTATCATTCTGACAATCAGCTTGAAAGAGCATACGACAAAGCTGAGCATTGGGTTAAGGTAGGTGTACGTCCTAATCAGATCTTCTTAGATGACAGATCAATGGGCGTAATCAATTTCCGTAAGGAAATGAGAGATCCTCTACTAATCCAGGCTGGTGTGGAGCGTTTAATTGATTTCAGATGTTCTCTGACTCTTTCAGATACTGATGTTGACGCTGTTTTCTCCAGTGTTTGCTATTACGAACCAGGTTCAGAGCCAACATATATCAATGCTTATGATCCAGAGCTTTCATCAATCAAAGAGGTTTTAAACATGGTAAGTACCAATCTGTTTAATTACTTACAGAAACCTCTTCTTCAGCAGGATGAATAATTAGCTTTAATCAATGGAGCATCGCTTTATAAAGCGGTGCTCCAAAGCAATGAGCAGTACTGTCCCAAATGCCGTTATAGAGCGGAGGGATTGGTATTCTGTTCTCTCAGTTGTTCTGGTTATGTTGGATGCGGTTAAAGCCGGGATAACTAAAAAATGATAATTAAAATGATATCTATTTAACTGCATTTATACAGATATCATCAGAACAAGTATTAAGATACAGGAGTATTTAGGTGACAAAGTATAAGTTAGATAAACTTGCTTTAGTCGTAACTGTAATGGCATTGCCAGCTCTTACCATGACAGGATGCGTTACTGTAAAGGACTATTACCAAGAATATTTTGGTATGGATAAGAGTACAAGAGAAGTTACCGGCTATTACGAGCACGTTGATTCAAAGATCTACAGAAATACTCTTGTTGTTCCTGAAGGTTTGGATAATCCTGGTACTAATCAGGAACTGGTTATTCCTCAGGTTAATGCCAAATCCCTGCACGGCCCTTTAGGCGAGGCTGTTGATGTTCGTCCTCCTACCGCTCCATACAGATCTGACATGGGTATTCATACTCAGTGGGTTGATGGTGAAGCTATTGTCTGGTTCGAGAGAAACGGCTCACACGGTATTCACTCAGAAGATGATGCCTGGATGCTGTTAGCTTCAGTTCTAAAGCACATGAATGTAGGCGTAGGTAAGATTGCTCCTGGTCAGTATCTGTTAACCACTATTTCACGTGATTTCACCGAATTCGGTAAGCCTTACGATGCAACCGATGCTGATGTAGGTCTTAAGAAATACAACCAGATTTATCAGATCCGTGTTGGAAGAAATTCTGATGGTTCTTTAGGTATCGCTTCTAAACTTATCGGCTCAATGACATCCTTATCCTCAGGAAAGGGAATGGAAGACCTGCTTGATATGATTGAGCAGGAACGTTTTGCTATGGGCTTTGCCAACAATATCATTCACGAAATCGATGCTAAGCAGCATGAGTCAGAGGTTGATCCTGATAATCTTGTTGTTTCTCTTGGTAAGGATCACAACAGACATCAGGCAATTATCGTTGAGGCTCCATTTGAAACCACCAACGCTATCCTGGAAGGCCTGTTCGACAAGTGCGGCTGGAAGGTTCTAAAGCACTCAGTTTCAAAGGCTTTATATGATGTTGAGGTTCAGGACAATACTGATAACTGGACCAATGTACACGGAAGACGTCTTCTGGACATTAACACTGGTAAGTATAAGATCCGTGTTGGTATCCACCAGAAGAAGTACAGCTCAATCACCTCTACAATGAGAAGGATAATCCAATTCCAGATCAGGAGATTTCAAGACTGTATCCTGGCTTTGCTGATGTTCTTGTTGAAGAATTCAAGTCTTACTCTGGTGCTCAGTCTGTTAAGGTTCAGGCTAACTAGTTTTTTTTCTGATACAGAAATCTTAAGGCGTACTATTGCACAAGCGGTAGTGCGCTTTTTAATTTGTAAGTTGAGAGTAATTAACCTCCCAGCAGA
>JAGDBH010000318.1 GCA_017959135.1 Succinivibrio sp.
AAAAAACTATAATTTTTAGGATTTATTGTAAAATATCGTAAACACCAACTTTTGTAATATTTCTTCAATTTTTTCTAAAATTTTTTCTTTTTTTTTATTTCAACTAGTTTGCTCAGAAATTAAAGAGGAAATTCTAGCGTCTGTATAGTTCTAATGTTAAAATTCGTCAGATTCATTTAAATAGAAGATTAGGTTTTTATTATGGATATCGATACTTCGGTTATTTCTGCACCTTTTGTTAAGTTTGATCCTAATACATGGGCATCTTTTAAACATGAGGACGAAAAACTTACTATCACCGAAGATGAATTGCAGAAATTCATGGCATTCAATGATAAGCTGTCATTAGAAGATGTTAAAAAGATCTATCTTCCTCTATCTAGCCTATTAAGAATGTATTTCATAAGCAGACACGACAGATTGTCTGTTATACAGAAATTTTTAGGTTTTCCAATGGATTCTGTTCCTTTCATTATTTCAATTTCAGGATCCGTTTCCGTGGGAAAAACAACAACAGCAAAACTTCTATTTGAACTTATTAAACAGTGGCCTTGCAAACCTAAGGTCAGCCTTATTACTACAGACGGATTCCTATATCCTAATTCATACCTTGAAGAGAAAATGCTGATGGGAAAGAAAGGCTTCCCTGACTCTTACGACAGTAAGCGTTTGATTTCTTTTCTACTGGACTTAAAAGAAGGCAAACCTAATCTAAAGGTTCCTGTTTATTCACATCTGACCTACGACATCGTTCCTGATTCTTACACCATTGTTGATCGACCAAACGTACTGATCATTGAAGGTGTTAATGTATTACAGGATGCAACAGAATATCCTGAGTTCAGAAAGAGAGCCTTTATTTCTGACTATATTGATTACTCTATATATGTTGATGCTGAAGAAAAATATCTAATGAAATGGTATATAGACCGTTTTCTGAAACTTAAGGATGAGGCATTCAACGATCCAAACTGCTATTTCCATAAGTATGCAAATCTTCCTGATGAAAATGCAGCAAGCATTGCAAAACTAATATGGGAAGCAGTTAACCACTCAAATCTTGTAGAAAACATTCTGCCTTGCAGAAACAGAGCAAACTTAATTCTTAAGAAAGGTAAAGATCACCACATTGAAGAGGTGTACCTGAGGAAATAAGCTGAGTATTTCCTCAGTCTTATCAGATTTACAACTGGTCCTTTAGATATGTAATGTGACCAGATCTTATAGAAATCTTTTTGTCATCCTGAGCCAGTAAAAGTGCACCGGTATTATCGATTCCAGCGGCTCTTCCAACAAAGCTTCCCTGGACATTATCTACCTGAATCATCTTACCTAGCATCTCATCACGAGCCTTAAATGATTCAAATATCATTCTCTTGCTGCCTTTATTAAAATCTTCGCAGGTTCTCTTGATATTGTTAATCAGAGCTGCAGCAAGGTCATTTCGTTTGAAATTATCTGGCTGTTTGCTGTACATGGCTCCATAATCTCGGGTCAGATCACCGAAATCATCATCATAAACATTCAGACCTACGCCGATAATTGCTTTAACCTTATCCTTGTAAGGAACAGTTTCAATAAGAATTCCGCCAACCTTCAATGTATCCATATATACATCGTTTGGCCATTTTAAAAGAATATTTTCAAAACCGAATCTTTCAATTGAAATTGCTGTAGCAACACCAATTCCAACAGATAATCCCTGAAGCTTTTCAAAGGAATCAAAGATATAGCATACTGAAAGAGTCAATTGTTTGCCTAAACCAGAATGCCATTTACCTCCGCGACTGCCACGTCCCTCAGACTGGATTTCAGCGATAACCACATCTCCAGAAGCAAGCATCGAGGCATTTTTTATCATGAAGGTATTTGTAGAATCAACCGCATCCAGAATTGCTATACGGCCGGAACCTTCTACACGTTTGAAAATAGACATATCATCAAGAAGATCTATTTTCTCCTTTAATGAAAACTTGTCATCTTCAACAGTGATTGCATCAGAATACACTGACAGATTTTTTACAGTAGAATAAAGATCTTCCTCTGATGCATCCAGTGCTGTCATCAGAAGATTCTTATCTAAAGTTAAATCAGGAGCATTATTAAGTAACTTTATAATTTTTAAAATATCTAAAGGTTTTCCCAAGATACTTCTCCTTGTGCATCATATGTTCTGACTTCAGGGTCTAATTTAATGCCAAACTTATTGAAAACCTCAGCCATAATGTATTTAGCTAAGGCTACTATCTCTAAAGGTTTAGCTCCGCCCCTGTTTACAATTACCAGAGACTGTTTGTCCCAGGTTCCCACATTACCGTGAGTAATACCTTTACAGCCGGCTTTTTCAATTAACCAGCCGGCAGCAATCTTACACATTCCGTCACCCATTGGATAAACAGGAACATGCTCATACTGAGATTCAAGATCTTTTGCGATATTACTATTTACGATAGGATTTTTGAAGAATGAGCCCGCATTTCCAGCAATCTTTGGATCTGGAAGCTTCTTATTTCTTAATTCTATTACTTTATTACGAAGATCAAGAGCACTTTCAAAACTCTCATCCTGTAATCCCTTATATATAAGTTTAGGAGAAAAAACGGAAGATAGCTTGAAAGTTACCTGTGTAATTACAAGTTTTCTTTCTTTATGCTTTTTAAAATATGATGATCTGTAGCCAAACTTGCACTGCTCATTAGTAAAAGTTTCCTGGATATGACGCTGCAAATCATATACTTTAACTTCAGTGATAAACTCGCCAATTTCAACTCCGTAAGCGCCAACATTCTGGATAGGAGCAGCACCTACAGTTCCAGGAATTGCCGATAGATTTTCCAGTCCATATATACCGCGTGAAATAAGAGTACTGATTAAATCATCTAAAATCAGACCAGAGCCTGCCTTAACAATGAAATCATCTCCATCTTTCTCAACACTTAACTCTCTGATCTGATTAATAATTACAGTTCCCTTGTAATCATCAGTAAATAGAACATCAGATCCATGACCAAGGATAATTACATTATCAGCATGAACTTTCCTTAGGTCTGTTACATTGCTGATAATGATTCCCTCTTCGGCATGAACCTGGAGACCAAAAGTGTTATATGGACATAAATTAAACATGACTAATAAATTCTTTCTATTTCACCACCAAGACCACGAACTTTCTTTTCAATATGCTCATAGCCTCTATCCATATGGTAAATACGATCTACAATTGTTGTGCCTTCAGCAGCTAAGCCAGCAATAACAAGTGAGGCTGAAGCTCTAAGGTCTGATGACATAACCTGAGCACCCTTTAATCGGCTTACGCCTTCGCAGATAACTGTATTACCTTTAATCTCTAGCTTTGCGCCCATTCTGATTAACTCAGCAATGTGCATAAATCTATTCTCAAAGATGGTTTCTGTTACAGAACTTACTCCACTGGCCAAAGCATTGAGCACAGTGATCTGAGCCTGCATGTCAGTTGGGAAACCAGGATGAGGAGCGGTAACAACGTTAACAGGCTTAATCTGTCTGTTACGCATATCTGCAGTAATAGAGGTTCCATCAACAGTTATCAGAGCATTAGCTTCTCTTAGTTTCTGAAGAACTGACTCAAGAGATGAAGGTAGTGTATTATGACATGTCACGATACCACCAGTAGCAATACCGGCGATCAGGTAAGTACCTGCTTCGATACGGTCTGCAACAACAGAGTGATCACAGCCATGAAGCTTCTCAACACCTTCAATCTCGATTCTTGAAGTTCCTGCACCTTTAACCTGTGCACCCATCTTGTTCAGACATTTAGCAAGATCTTCAACCTCAGGCTCAAGAGCAGCATTTTCAATAACTGTTGTACCATCTGCAAGACAGGCTGCCATCATTAGGTTCTCTGTACCTGTTACAGAAACCTTATCCATAATGATATGACCGCCATGAAGTCTTCCTGAACCGATGGCATTTGCCTTGATATAACCATCATCAAGATTAATCTGAGCTCCCATCTCCTTTAGACCTTTAATATGAAGGTCAACTGGACGGGCACCGATTGCACAGCCACCTGGAAGAGAAACTTCTGCAGAACCAGCAAAAGCTACAAGAGGACCAAGAGCCATAATTGAAGCTCTCATGGTCTTAACTAATTCGTATGATGCGACATGACTGGTTACTCCGCCTTCAATTTCAGCTACACCAGTTTCAGCATCATAAGTACATTTCTTGCCTAAATCCTGTAGTAATTTAAAACTTGTTTTTACATCCGCAAGATCAGGAACATTTTTTAGACAAACTTTTTCATCAGTTAAAATTGTTGATAACAAAATTGGGAGCGCAGCATTCTTAGCGCCAGAAATAATAACTTCGCCATCTAAAGCCTTTCCACCAACAATTTTAAATTTAGCAGTTTTAAAACCTGTCACTTTTTCACCTTATCACTTTATATTTATCACAATATTTTACATGAAAAAGGCGCAAAAAACTTTATTGAATGCGCCTTTAGAGAAAAATTAACAGATTGAAAGAAACATCAATAACGACTATTCAATCTAAATTGATCTGATATCGTAAGGAGTTTCCTGATATACATAGTAATTTAGCCAGTTACAGAATAGTAAACTTGCATGACCACGCCAGCTGCAGATAGGAGCTAATGCAGGATTATTATCTGGGAAGTAATTTACAGGAATAGAAGGATTCTTTCCTGCATCTATATCTCTTGTATATTCCTGAAGTAAGGTATCAGCATCATATTCAGGGTGACCGGATACGTATACCTGTTTTCTATCAGGAGAAACACCAAGATACATGCCAGTCTCTTCACTGGAAGCAAGAACTTCAATATTGGTTTTCTCTTTAATTACATCTAAAGGGAATTCACAGTATCTTGATATAGGAGCCTTGAAAATGTCATCGAAACCGCGAGTTAAGGTGTCAATCTGCTCAGATAGCTTTTCGTCATAAACACCAGATAGCTTCTTTTCTCTGAAAATAATATCAACGTTGTAGAAAACTTTTAAAGCAGCAGCCACCCCCCAACAACTAAAGAGAGTAGAAGTTACATGCTTAGATGACCAGAGTAAGATTTTCTTTAATGAATCCCAGTAAGTAACATCAGCAAATTCGATCTGATCTAAAGCAGCACCGGTAACAATCATTCCGTCAAAGTTCTGATCCTTAATCTCAGAGAATGATTTATAGAAATTATCCATATGCTCTCTAGGAGTTAACTTAGAGATATGATCATCAACTCTTAATAATGTTATGTTGACCTGTAAAGGAGTATTAGAAAGCTTCCTCATGTACTGAATTTCAGTATTAATCTTTTTAGGCATTAAATTTAAGAACAACAAATTTAATGGTCTAATGTCCTGATGAGAGGATCTATCCTCAGTCATAACGAAAACCTGCTCAGAGTTTAAAACAGCTTTAGCAGGAAGATCATTGGGTATATTAATAGGCATGCATTACCCTCATAAACTATTATTTTTATTCAATTATACAATTAGAGCATGATTGAGCAAATTCAATGTAAATAATGCACAAAAATAAGACTTACCTAAGGATAAATAAAGAAATTTCTAGACGCTAGAAACACAAAACCCAGTCACAAAGGACTGGGTTTATGTAAAAAGTGGCGGAACGGACGGGAATCGAACCCGCGACCTCCTGCGTGACAGGCAGGCATTCTAACCGGCTGAACTACCGCTCCGCATTATAGGGGGCCTGGTGGTGACCTACTCTCACCCAAACGTACGTTGCACTACCATCCGCGTTACTGCATTTCACTTGTGTGTTCGGAATGGGAACAGGTGGTTCTACATCAC
>JAGDBH010000319.1 GCA_017959135.1 Succinivibrio sp.
CCCATATTCAATCCGTGTTGTTTCAGAAATAACTGCGTCAAACGGTTCTTCATCAATGGCGTCTGTATGTGCAGGCTGCTTATCTCTAATGGATGTAGGTGTTCCTATTAAGGCTCCAGTTGCTGGTATCGCAATGGGTCTTGTTAAGGAAGACGACAGAGTTGCAATTCTGACCGATATTATGGGTGATGAAGATCACTTAGGTGATATGGACTTCAAGGTAGCTGGTACCCGTGATGGTGTTACCGCACTTCAGATGGATATCAAGACTGATGGTATTACCCGTGAGATCATGCAGAATGCATTAACTGATGCTCATGCTGCAAGAATTCACTTACTGAACGTAATGCAGAAGGCAATTCCTGGTCCTCGTGAGACTCTGTCTCCTTACGCTCCACGTGTAGTAACCATTAAGGTTCCTGCAAACAAGGTTAAAGAAGTAATCGGTAAGGGCGGATTCAATGTTCGTTCAATCCAGGCAGATACCAATTCACAGATTGATATCGAAGATGATGGTACCGTAAAGATTTCTGCTTCATCATTAGCATCAGCTGATGCTGCAATAAAGCGCATTAATGATCTTTTAGTTGAAGTTGAAGTTGGTCAGGATTATGATGGAAAAGTTGTAAGAATCACTGATTTCGGTGCTTTTGTAAACATTCTTCCTGGCAGAGATGGTCTAGTTCATATTTCTCAGATCACTGAAGAGCGTGTTGAGAACGTAAATGATTATCTATGCGTTGGTGATGAAGTTCGCGTTCGTGTTCTTGATATTGATAACACCGGCAGAATTCGTCTATCAATCAAGGCATTAGCTGAGGCTGAGAATGCCAAGGCTGAGTCTGAAGAGCAGAAGGCAGAACAGGATTCAGCTCCAGAGGTTGATTTAGAAGAAGATGCTGAGCCAGCAGAGAACACATATGTTCAGGCTTCTTCAGAGGATTTACCAAATCCATATGAGAATAGCCCACGTGAAGAGTAATTCTTTGCTCGTGCTATGTTAAATAAAACAAGGCTCGTTAATAATACGGGCCTTTTTTGTGAGAAAAAAAATGACAAGTACTCAAAATAATAATAGAGAACAGTTTACTTCCAGACTCGGTTTTTTGCTTATTGCTGCAGGATGTTCAATCGGTCTTGGTAATGTATGGCGTTTCCCTTATATCACTGGTCAGTATGGCGGCGCTTTATTTGTACTTATCTATATAGCTTTCCTGATTCTTCTTGGTATACCTCTGGTGACTATCGAGCTATCTGTAGGTAGAGCTTCAAGAAGATCTATTGGCAGATCCTTTGAGATTCTGACTCCTAACAAGAAATGGTATATCTGCAAGTATTTCATGATTCTTGGTAATTATGTGCTGATGGCATTCTATACCATGGTTACAGGTTGGATGTTCTACTATTCAACCAAGATGTTGTTAGGCGAGTTTACTGCTGCTCCAATGAGTCAGGGCGATTCAGGCGCTATATTCGGCGGAATGCTAGCTGATCCTGTTACTCAGATTATCTGTACTGTTATTGTTACCGTGGTTGGTTTCTCAGTCTGTGCATGCGGAGTAAGAAACGGTGTTGAACGTATCACCAAGCCTATGATGGTTTTACTGTTCCTAATGCTGTTATTCCTGTCAGCAAGATCATTCTTCCTTCCTGGGTTTGAAAAGGGCTTAGAGTTTTATCTGATGCCTGATTTTTCAAAGATTTCATCTCAGAACCTGTATGAAGTTCTGTATGCTGCTCTAGGCCAGGCATTCTTTACCTTAGGTTTAGGTGTCGGTTCTCTGCAGATTTTCGGTTCATACATGAATTCTCATAAGTCAATTACTTATGAGGCAGCTGTTATTACTCTTTTAGATACTATTGTTGCGATTTTAGCCGGTATCATTATTTTCCCTGCATGCTTTAGCTACTCTGTTGAGCCTGGTCAGGGACCTGGTCTGATTTTCGTTACTCTGGTTTCTGTATTCTCAAATATGGCTGCAGGTCAGATCTGGGGTAGTATCTTCTTTATCTTTATGCTGTTTGCTGCTGTTTCAACTCTGATTGCAGTATTTGAAAACATTGTTGGTATCAGCATTGATGTATTTAATGTTTCAAGAAAGAAAGCTGTTATTTATAACTGTCTAATTATTCTGGTTTTAGCCTTACCTGTAATTCTTGGTTTCAATGTATTATCAGATGTGCATCCTATGGGTGAGGGTACAGTAATACTTGATTTATATGACTTTATTCTTTCTCAGAATATTCTCCAAATTGGTGCAATTATTTACGTTTTGTACGTCTCATGGAATTATGGCTGGGGATTTGATAAATATTTAAAGGAAACAAATAAAGGTTCTGGATTTAAATTAACCGGAAAATTTAAATTCTATTTCAAATATGTATTGCCTTTAATTGTTGTTTTCCTTCTAATTCAAGGCTATATATCAGTTTTTAATAAATAATAATAACGAGAAAAATAATTGTTATGGATACAAAGGTAAGAACAAGAGAGGTCTTCCGAACCAGATTAGGTTTCCTTCTGATTGCTGCAGGATGCGCTGTTGGTATTGGAAATGTTTGGAGATTCCCTTACATCGTAGGACAGTATGGTGGAGCATATTTCGTTCTTTTATATCTGTTTTTTCTATTGTCTGTAGGTATTCCTTTACTTACTGTTGAACTTGCCATCGGTAGAGCTTCAAGAAGCTCAATGGCATACTGCTATGAAAAGCTTGAGCAGCCTGGTACTCACTGGCACTTCAACAAGTGGTGGCAGTTCTCTGGTAATTACATCCTGATGGCTTTCTATGTGGTAGTTGCAGGCTGGATGCTTTTCTATTTCTGCAACTTTGTTTCCGGAAATATCACTCCAGGCATGACAAGAGAAACAGCAGGTCAGAATTTCGGTGAGCTCCTTGCAAACCCTGAAACCATGTTCCTGTGTGTATTCATTACAGTTCTTTTCTCTTTTACTATTGTTGCTTTAGGCGTTATCAAAGGCGTTGAACGTTTTACCAAGCCTCTGATGATTGTACTGATTCTGCTTCTATTCTTCATGGCCTGCAGATCATTTACTCTGGATGGTTTTGAAGAGGGTATTAAATTCTATTTAAAGCCTGATTTTGAGAAATTCGAGCAGAATATCGGTGAGGCAATCTGGGCTGCAATGGGCCAGGCATTCTTTACCTTATCAGTTGGTTTTGGTGCTATCGCTATCTTCGGCAGCTATATGTCAGAGCGTCACAGAATCTTAAATGAGGCTGTTTTTATTGCCACATTTGATACTATTATCGCCCTGTTATCCGGTTTTGTAATTTTCCCTGCATGTTTTACCTATGGCATCAATCCAGATGCAGGTCCAAATCTGCTGTTCATCACCATGACAGTAGTATTTTCAAATATGACCTTTGGTACAATCTGGGGAAGTCTGTTCTTCCTGTTCATGCTGATTGCAGCAGTTTCAACCATGATTGCTGTATTTGAGAGCTCAATTGCAGGATGTATTGAGCTGTTCAAATGGTCAAGAATAAAGGCTGTAGTTATCAATTTCGTAGTAATTATCGCCTTAAGCTTACTGCCAATGCTTGGCTTCAATGTTCTGTCAGATGTTCATATTATCGGTTCTAATACCGGTATTCTGGACTTCTTTGATTTCCTTGTATCTAACAATATTCTTCCAATTGGTTCAATTGTGTTTGTATTGTTTATCTGCTCAAAGAGCGGAATGCAGTGGGATAGATACATCAAGCAGTGCAACATTGGTAAGGGCTTTAAAATGCCTACCTCACTGTTTATCTACTACAAGTACATTCTGACAACTATGGTTATCATTGTTCTTGCAGTTGGATACTACAAGATTTTTGGTAGAGCTTAAAAAAAATTTACGATTTAGGATATTCAAATGAACGAGAAAAGAGAACAGTTTAAAACCAGACTTGGTTTTATCTTGATTGCAGCAGGATGTGCTGTGGGTATTGGTAATGTCTGGCGTTTCCCTTACATCACAGGTCAGTACGGTGGAGCTATCTTCGTACTTATTTATCTGTTCTTCCTGATTGCAATGGGTATTCCTCTTTTAACTGTTGAGCTTGCAATCGGTAGAGCATCAAGATCATCAATTGCAAAGTGCTATGAAAAACTGGAAGAGCCTGGCACCAAGTGGCATGTTAACAAGTGGTGGCAGCTTGCCGGTAACTATATCCTGATGTCATTCTACGGAATCATCACCGGCTGGATGCTTTACTATTTCTTAAAGTTTGCATTTGGAACTGTTGAGTCAAATCTGCCAAAGGATGTTGCTCTTGAGGGCTTTATTTCCTTACTAGCTGATCCTGTTACTCTGTATATGTGCATGGCAGCAGTTGTAGCTTTTTCATTTATGATTGTGGCTCTTGGTCTTGTTAAAGGTGTTGAGCGTTATACAAAGCCTTTAATGATGATGCTGATTATTCTTCTGGTATTCATGGCCGTACGTTCATGCACCATGTCAGGTTTTGCTGACGGTATTTCTTTCTATCTGAAGCCTGATTTTGCAAAGCTTGAGAATAATTTTGGTGAGGCAATCTGGGCTGCAATGGGCCAGGCATTCTTTACCTTATCAACAGGTATGGGCGGTATCGCAATTTTCGGTAGCTATATGTCAAACCGTCACCGTCTTTTAAATGAGGCTTTATTTATTGCAGGTCTAGATACTGCTATCGCTCTATTATCCGGTTTTGTAATCTTCCCAGCATGCTTTACCTATGGTATCAATCCAGATGCAGGTCCAAATCTGCTGTTCGTTTCAATGACAACAGTATTCTCTAATATGTATCTGGGATCTATGTGGTGAACTCTGTTCTTCCTGTTCATGCTGATTGCTGCCGTATCAACTCTGATTGCTGTATTTGAAAACATCATTGCTGCAAATCTTGAGATGTTTAACGTCAAGAGAAAGAAGGCTGTTTTAGTTAACTTTTTAGTTATTCTGATTCTGGCAATTCTTCCTGTATTAGGCTTTAATGTTCTTTCAAATGTTTCAATTCTTGGAAACGGAACAGGTATTACAGATTTCTGTGATTTCTTAATCTCTTCAAACGTATTACCAATCGGTTCCTTAGTATTTGTTCTTTTCGTTACATCTAAGCGTGGTATGAAATGGGAGAAGTATATTAAAGAGTGTAATACAGGTATCGGTTACAGAATTTCTGAGAAGTTATTTGTTTACTACAGATATATTCTTACAACTGTAATTGCAGTGATCTTATTTATCGGATACTTAAAGGTATTTAATATAAGTCTGTTCTAATTGTTGATTATTCAAC
>JAGDBH010000320.1 GCA_017959135.1 Succinivibrio sp.
CACTCAACCTTATAATCCGGAGCCCTGAAATGAGCCTCTAACACCCTGTCATCATACTTTATGTTTTCAAAATAATAGTTTATGTAATAATTCGCTTTATGCTCATAATTCTTATATAGCATCACACAATACCTTCCACATCCGCCAGCTCCAGCGTGCACAGCTCCTCATTGCTCAGATTCTCTTTACCAAAGAGCCTGTCTGCCTGGTTCATCATAGCAGTCTCAAAGAAGTTTCTGATTTCACGTGCATTGGCGAAGTTCTTGCTGCGGTTCTGGTACTTCTTCTCAAATATATAAGCGCAGTGCTTTATGGCTTCCTCAGTAGGGATGTAACCTGCATGTTTGCACATGAGCTTGAAGATCTCCAGAAGCTCGATATCATCGTAATCCTCAAAATTGATATACTTGTTAAAGCGAGACCTGAGTCCCGGATTAGAATCAATAAACTCGGCCATAAGCTCCGGATATCCGGCAACAATAACGATAAAATCCTCTCTGTGATCTTCCATGAACTTCAAAAGAGTATCCACAGCCTCAGCTCCGTAATCATTGCCACTATCACTTCTGGTCAAAGAGTAAGCCTCATCAATGAACAGAACTCCACCAAGAGCCTTCTGGGCAACTTCCTGAACCGTCAGCGCAGTCTGACCAACATATCCTGCAACAAGCCCTGAACGATCCGTCTCTATAAACTGCCCCTTGGACAGAATTCCCATCACATGGTAGATCTGTGCAAGAAGCCTTGCTACTGTAGTCTTACCGGTTCCGGGATTTCCGTAAAAGACAAGGTGATTAGATACAGGTATCTCCTTAAGGCCACGCTCTTTGCGGATCCTCTTAATTTCCTGCATATGGATCAGAGTATTAACATCCTTTTTAACAGACTCAAGGCCGATCAGTTCATTGAGCTCATCCAGAAGTTCCTCAAGAGTTTTCTCCTTGTTACCTTCAGCATCAAACTTTGGGATGTTCTCTCCGGCATGAACATCACTGATATCGATAGAGCCCTTTACCTTATCAGAAAAAGAGGAATGCTCTCTCTTATACTTTCTAAGAGTATCCATGCAAGTTGAGAAATCCTCAATCTCCTGCTTGTCGGCATCTCCATCGCAGACCAGGAACTCTTTTCCCAGACAGTCAAATACATCAATATAGGATGCACTTGCAGATGAAGCCAGTTCCAGCCTCTGTTTGAAAAGAGCATTATCCTGAGCAACAAATCTCTCAAGAGTCTTCGGTGCTTTTTTCTCAAAAGCAGTAGAATAGGTTCCATTCTTCTCTACGTAGGTCTTCAGCTCTTCCGGAGTAAAGCTCTGTCCAAAGTATTCAGAAATAAACTGAGCCTCACTCTCAGATATGGTTCCATCAGAAGATGACAGGTAAGACATAAAATCTATAAACTCAGTCTTAAGCTGCTCCCTTTCTGTGCTTGTACTTGCAGCAGCCCCTGATACAGATGCACCATTAGGATCTGCCAATGTATAAAGTTCATCCATAACTCTTTTAAGCGCTGTATTCATTACAAAACCTCTCTTTCAAAACGCTATCCAAAAAATTTACCAGTTGCGCGACTGAATTTGTTTACCAGAAGCGCTAACGAAAAAGTTTACCGCTCAGCTTTTCTTAGGTGCCTCTACTCCCTTCTTGGAAGGGATCACTCTGCCATCAGTCCGGGTCTTCACAACAGGACCTTTTGAGTTCTCCTGCCTGTACTTCTCTATCACCTCAATGAATCTGCCCAGCTTAGCCTGTCTTTTTTCATCAGTGAAACCTTTGATATTAACAAAAAACTCGCCAAACAGTTTATAAACCTCGTAAGCAGCAACATAGGCTGTCATCTCTTCACCGGCCTCATACAAAGTATTATCTATATCCACCATTACCATAAATGTATTAGGCGGCTGAGACAGATAGTTTTCTTCCGAGTTTACCCGACCAAGCTCCATGATCTCATTCCAATGTTCTCTGTTTATCTTAAAACCTGAAGCCTCTTCAACAGCCTTAAGCTTCTCTTCACCAAAAGAGCCATCATCAAAAATAAGGTATAACCCCAGGAATGCAATCTCTGCTCTTGCAGGTTCCTCAAGGTCTGCGTCAGAGTTCGCTTTCTCTTCGATAATCTTCATAGCTTTGCCAAAACTATCAACAGTATTTTTTAA
>JAGDBH010000321.1 GCA_017959135.1 Succinivibrio sp.
ACGTAAGCCTTTCAAACTTAATCCAAAATCAGCTCATCTCCAGCAAACGTCATACCAATGCTCTTTAAAGATTTAGAGTTTTTTATTTGAAAATTTGATTAAACTTTTTAAGAATTCTGCCGTAAATAAATATGGGATAAGAGCGTAGCAGATTTTCAAAGTGATTTGAGAATTTGCATTTGTTTTATGTTCTATACTTATAACAATTCATTAAAACCAAGGAGGAGATAATGGTGAAACATTTCAAGATTAGTGCCATTGCACTAGCCCTTGGTTTTGCAATCATTTCCTATTCAGATTCTGTTAATGCTGCTAAGTATGAAGTTATGACTTCTACCAGAGCAATGGTAGCAAGAGATACTTTGTCCGGCATTGATTTTAGCGGCCTTGCCAATTCAGCACCTAACGCCAGCACTGAGATGTATACACCTGACAAGATGAATTCAATTATTGAAAACAGTCGTCTTACAGAGATAGTAAGAGATCAGGATAAGTGTCAGTTTACTGCTGATATTGAAGACCGTGCACGTATCGTTAAGAGTCCTGTATTTATGTATGCCTGGGGACAGATGCTTTTAGGCGGTATCTGCGTTAGAGAGGATAAGGAGCTTGGCTTAGGCTATATCAGACATTCAGCTGATGACGGCTATGCTCCTGCAATGATGCAGATGTCTGTTTACTATGAGCGCGGTTCAGGCATGGGCAAGAGTCTTAATATGTCAGAGCAGTATATGCATACAGCTGCTGCATTAGGTTCAAAGACTGCAAGATTAAACTGGGCAGATATGCTGGTTCGAGGCTTTGGCTCTCCAAATCTGTATGAAGAGGCTTATGGCTGGCTGTATCACTGTGATTTTGATGATGAGTATTCCAAGGCTAAGAAGCTTTACCTTCAGGAGCAGCTCAAGAAGTTCCTGCCTCCAAATGTTGTGGCAAGAAATGAGGCCTTTGCTCCGGATTTCTAAAAAGAATATCTCTCAACAAAAGGGGAGACCAGCTAGACAGCAAGTCTCCTTTTTTCGTATAGATAGGCTCCGAACATAATTGAAAATCCTACTATCCATCCTATAGGCATAATTGAGCAGACACCGATATATCCAAATCTCTCAAGCAGCAGATCGATTATGAAGTAGCGGATACCCAGCTCAAAGAAACTTGAAATTAGAGGGTATTTTGCAAGCCCCAGCCCCAGAAGGGTATTCTTCAGAACCATAATCATTCCAAAGAAGATATAGAAGATTACGTATACGTATAAGGTTTCCTGTGCCAGTCTGATAATAGAGAGATTGTTGTTCTCAATGAAAACCTCAATCAGTGGCTTTGAGAACAGGATAATCAGTGCAGCAAGAAAAAGCGTAATGCCTATATTGAGGATAAATCCTTTTTTCACGCCTTCTGTAATTCTCTCATAGTTGCAGGCTCCGTAGTTCTGAGCTGTGAATACTGACATTACCGAGCCTAAGGCAATATAAAGCTGAGAGAATATCTGATCCACAATAATTGCAGTGGCAAAAGCTGCTACAGCATTGGTTCCTAGTCTGTTGATACCGCTTTGCAGCACCAGTGTGCAAAGAGAGATGATACATAGCTGGAAGCCCATTGGGAGACCAATCTTTACGTGTCTGTAAAGAAAATCCATACTGAAACGGAAGTCGTCAACTGACAGCCTTAATTCTGGAAATCTTCTGTGAATATAGATGTAACAGAGGATATCTGATACGGTCCAGGCTACGACTGTGGCATAGGCTGCACCTGCAATTCCCATATCAAATCCAAGGATGAAAATCAGATCCAGACATAGATTTATAACAGAGGAGATGATAAGAAAATACAGAGGAGTCTTACTGTCTCCAAGAGCTCTCATGATACATGCCAGTAGGTTATACAGAATCAGAGGCAGAGTTCCTGCAACGATGATGTACATGTAGGTATGGGCAAGCTCTAAAATCTCTGCTGGCGTATGCAGAAAATTAAGAATACGGTAGGATAGGGGAAGAATCAGCGCTGTTACTGCAATGGCAATTATTACGGAGAGAATGGTTGAGATTGCGTATGATTTTTTTATGAGATCAAAATTCTTCTCGCCAAATTTATGGGCAGTAACGATTGTGAATCCCTGTGTTGAAGCAAAGATAAAACCGAAGACCAGAAAGAATATAGGACCGGTAGCACCACATGCAGCAAGGGCATCAAGTCCAATGATTCTTCCAACAATCAGCATATCAAAGAAGTTATACAGCTGCTGTACGCTATTTCCTATGATGATAGGAATAGCGTAGAGAATAATGGATTTGTAGATACTGCCGCGTGTCAGAATATCTGAATGCATGTGGTGGCCTAATACTATTATCTAAGCGTTCTTTCTCGCAAAAACATTTCTGAGTATGTTCTTGAGCATTTCAACGGAGGTGTTGACTGAGTTAACATCAAGCCATTCTCTGTCAGTATGACAGTCTCCACCAATAGGTCCAAAGGAGTCAAGAACAGGGAGATTGCACTGAGAGATATGATTGCCGTCAGATACACCGCCAGATGACTGGAAGGTACATTTAATGCCAAGCTTTGCAGCGGATTCCGTTACAATCTGCTTAAGCTCATCAATACCTTTAACCATAATCATTGGAGGATTCAGAACCAGAATCTTGTATTCTGCCTTAATGTCCTTTCCAAATGGCTTTTCAAATTCTGCCTTGAATTTTGAGAAGAACTCGTCCCACTGTTCATTGGTCCAGAATCTGACATCTACACGAGCCTGACAGTCCTGAGCAATTGCGTTGGCAATGGTTCCTCCCTGAATGGTTCCGAAGTTTACGGTAATATCTTTGGTAGCAAGCTCATTTATTCTGAAAATGCAGTTGGCCATGGCATTGATTGCACTTCTGCCTTTTTCAGGACAGAATCCCGCATGAGCTCCTATACCGTGCATAAAGATATCTATATGAGAAATACCCTTACGTCTTTCGGTGATAAGACCTAGCTTTTCCTGTGACTCAAACACCAGTGCATATGAGGATTTCTTAGCGTAGGAGTCAATCCATGGTGTTGAGTAAGGGCTTCCGATTTCCTCATCTGGGTTGAATAAAACCGCAATGGATAGAGAATTCAGAACACTTTTATCAAGAGTACACAGTGCATAGAGAATTGCCAGACAGCCATTCTTCATGTCTGCAACGCCAGGACCATAGGCCATATTGCCTTCAATTCTGAATGGCCTCTGCGCTACAGTGCCCTTTGCAAAAACAGTATCCAGATGTCCTGATAAAAGCAGGTCATAATGGTCAGCGCCTGGTTTGTTTGTGGCAAACATTCCGTGGCCGGCCTTATCTCCAAGATCGACCTCTTCAACATAGAAACCACTGTTCTTAAACAGGTCGCAGAATATGCGGCAGACACTGGTAACACCCTCTGTATCAGTACTGCCGCAGTCGATATTAACTACCTTTTCCAAAGCATCAAGGTAGTCTTTCAGATTAGATATCATTTACTAACTCTACTTAACAAAGCCGCCTTTAGCGCCAGCCCATGCAGGAAGGAAAGCTCCCTTGTAGGCATCAAGGATGGTATCGGCAACAGCATCTGTCTGATATGCCTCTACAACCTTTTTCAGATCCGCATCTTCAGCTCTGTCCTTTTTAGCTGCAATAACGTTGATTAGAACTGCTGCGGCAGGATTTACCTTAGGATCGATATTTTCCTGATAGATTGAATCTGTACTTGGATTTAATTTTGCGGTATAGGCATTGCCACCGTTGATTAGAGCAGCACTTACATCAGGAAGAATTCTTGCAAGAATGCCTGATTCAGCCTCACGAATCTTAATCTTCTTTACATACTCAGTGATGTCTGCCTTGGTTGGTGTATAACCCTTTGAAGGATCAACCTTGATAAGACCTGCAGCCTCTAAAACCTTAAGAGCGCGTCCGCCGTTGGTTAAATCAGAAGGAATTGCAATGATATCTCCGTCCTTGATGTCATCGATAGACTTAATCTTATCCTTGTTGTTGAATACACAAAGAGGAGTGATTATGGTATCGCCGATATCAACAATCTCGTAGCCGTTACGTTCGATATCATTCTTTAAAAAAGCCTTGTGCTGGAATGCATTGATGTCAATTTCACCATCATGCAGAGCTCGGTTTGGTGTTGCATAATCAGAGTATCTTACGAGCTTTACCTTAAGATTATCCTTTTTTAGGATTTCGTTTACGGTATCCCACTGAGCAACATAGTCACCAACAACACCTACTTTGATTTCTTTAACATCGGCTGCGTTGGCGGAAACAGCACAAACAGAAAGAACAGATGCCAACAGAAGGGACTTTAGATTGAATTTCATTTTTGCACCTTAAATTGTGATTGATTGTCTGCAGATAAAAATATACTTCCATATGCAGG
>JAGDBH010000322.1 GCA_017959135.1 Succinivibrio sp.
TATACCGCCGCTGTTAATGATGTTATCTGCTCGTCCTATAACCGTGAAAGAATTATCAGGATTAAATTCAACAATGTCGTTGGTCTTGAGGGATTCCACTCCAATATAGGGAGCATCAATCACCAGAGTATCATCCTCAGCCTTATGCAGGCTTACACCTTCAAAAGGAACATATCCACAGGCAGAATCTGCATTTACACGTTTTAGAGCAATGTGAGAAATAGTCTCCGTCATGCCGTAGGTTGACCATATACGATTTTTTGACTGCATCAGTTCTGCTTTTAAGGAACTGTTCACGGCACCGCCACCGATAATCAGCTCTCTGATATTAAACAGAATATTTCTTTCAGCTTCTGATTCAAGTGATGAAAATACCTGAGCCGGAGTCATTGCAGCAAAATATGGAGCCTTTGTAAGACCCAGAAGCGGATGTGATGAAGGATTTACCGCCACAAGCTTAAGCTTTCTTGCCATTGCTCTTACTACAACCATCTTTGCCCCAATAAACTTCAGAGGCATACACAGAAGAGTTGAAGCCCCCTCAGGAATATTAAGGTATGAACAGGTCATATGAGCACTGTTCAGCATATACTCCTTTTTAAGTTTCAGCTCTTTAGGTTCTCCTGTAGAGCCTGAGCTGAACACACTGATTGTCTCAGAATCAGAGATAAAATCCTCATACAGAGCATTTATCTCTGATTTGAAATCCTTACTGAGAATCTCATCGGAGTCGTTTTTCAGATAGCCTTCCGCAAAACTTAATGAAAAGCTTTCTTTAGATTTATTCTCTTTCATTATGGAAGGTTGTTAAGTTTGCTGAAATTTGGTTTTCTCTTCTCCAAGAAGGCTTTTCCTCCCTCCTGAGCCTCATCGGTCATGTAATAAAGCATGGTTGCATCACCGGCAAGCTCCTGAATACCAGCCTGACCGTCAAGTTCAGCGTTTAGACCAGCCTTGATCATACGCAGAGCTAAAGGACTTAACTCCATCATTCTCTGAGCCCATTCAACAGTGGTATTCTCAAGCTCTTCAACTGGAACCACGGTGTTTACAAGTCCCATCTCCAAAGCTTCCTTGGCACTGTACTGACGGCACAGGAACCAGATTTCACGGGCTTTCTTCTGACCAACAACACGAGCCAGATATGAAGAACCAAAGCCAGCATCAAAACTGCCTACCTTTGGACCGGTCTGACCGAAAATAGCAGTTTCTGAGGCAATAGACAGATCACATACAACATGAAGAACGTGACCGCCACCGATTGCAAAACCGTTAACCATTGCAATTACAGGCTTTGGAAGTGATCTGATCTGCTTTTGCACATCAAGTACATTCAGTCTAGGAACACCCTTTCCATCAACATAACCACCACGGCCCTTATAGTTCATGTCACCGCCTGCACAGAAAGCCTTATCGCCGGCACCTGTCAGCACAACCACACGAACATCGGCACATTCGCGGCAGTAATATAGAGCATCACTCATCTCAGCTACAGTCAGAGGAGTAAATGCATTTCTGTAACGAGGACGATTGATGGTTATACGGGCAATACCCTCGTAAAAATCAAACAGAATCTCTTCGTAGTCTTTAATCTTTGTCCACTGACGCATTAGTGATAGCCTCTCTTAATTTATGTGTATCTTTGATAATCAAATTGGTCATTCTGATAGTAGATAAAAGCTGCTCTTTTTCATTGAATACATCTACATTCCAGATATGAATGGTTTTTCCTATTTTTACAGGAGTTGCTACAGCATGAACCTCTGAGTTGAAAAAGCCCGGAGCCACATGGTTTGCAGATACGCATGAGCCCACTGGAATCATATCAGCATCGCACAGTTCAAATGAAGCAAATCCGGCCAGATTCTCAGCAAGAGCAATGCTTGCACCTCCGTTCAGAAGGCCGAAGATCTGACAGGTTCTGTTATCAACCGGCATGGTAGCCTTATAAACTCCATTCTCATCCTTGAACATTTTTATACCAAGGGCTTCAACCATGGTACTTTTCAGATGAGGAGACATTTTTTCCCCGCTCATAGATAAGAAACTCCAAAAAAAATATAAATCCTACAGTTATCTTAATTGTATTAAGACAATTCTTTTCTCAGTACTGAGAAGAATTCCAGAGCCCCGTCGATATCAAGTTCGCTATGGGCAAAGGACATTCTCTTTAAATCCATTGAAATATAGCTGTCATGCTTTTCCCGATCCAGATTATTTACCTTTTTAATCAGATCGGTTCCACTTATATTCTCATAATTAAGAATATTATAAACAGCAACCTTCAGACTGTCTTTAGGTGTATAGGCAAGCTCAATATGTGATTTATATGCGGATGCATCAATTGATTCCTTTTTAAGCATCAGCACAATGGTCCTGATTACCTTGTCTCCCTGCCATGGGAAAAGCGCGATTCCGGTAGGACCGTCATAAATATGTGATTTGCCAAGCTGCATACGTTCAAACTGTTCTATTCCCAGCTGAACATGTTTTGCTGCGACCTTATTCAGATATACAGGGATTTTCTTGTTTCTGTATATCTCATACATTCTCTTTCTGACCTCATTATGAATATGACCGGCGCTGCCGTTCATCTGCAAAGGCTGTGCATCATGAGGATAGGCCTTTACACCGATAAGATGTCTCTCCTGAGAGAAGAAATTAACCTTCCAGCCACGTCCTGCAAAAAGGAAGGTATCACCTATAATCAGATCCTGAGATAGAGGAATGGTTCCAATCTGATGGCCTTCATGTTCAATTGTGAATTCCTTAGGAGTATCAAATGCGGCGTAGAAATTCCAGTTTGATACGATTTTCTCACCTTCAAGGCCTAATGCCAGAGAACCATCATTTAGCTGAACTATCAGATCCTTTTCACCAAGACATTTTAAAAACTGCATATAAATCTTTGGTGTACATAGAGAGAAAGGACCGCTCTTGCACAGAAGCTCATGCAGAGCCTTGGCACTGACACTTCCATAGGAAGCGATTACAGACAGAGTCTGCTGCAGCAGTGTTGAAAATGCGTACTCATGCTCTAAAGGAGGCTCATACCATCTCTCTAAAAGTAGCTCTATCATGGCAACAGTCATTACGGTATCTTCGTAAAGCTCTGTTTTTCTGGTATCAGTCAGAGCCTCAGGAATAAATACTCTTAAAATAGCATTGTGCTCACGGCGGCCAGCTCTTCCAAGACGCTGACGCAGTGAGGCAACTGTAATAGGATGCTCCACCTGGGCAATTGATGAAACATCGGAAATATCAATGCCTAACTCCAGCGTTGCAGTACAGATTGCGGTTGTTGGCCATCTACCCTCCTGCAGACGATACTCAAGACTTTCTCTGAGTTCCTTTGAAAGAGAGCCATGATGAGGGAAAAACTCGTTAGGAACAAATTTGCTCTTACTCTTCTGCTCAAGCTTTCCTGCAAGAGTTTCAGTGCAGAATCTTGAGTTACAGAACACCAGATTTGTAGAGCCGCGCAGAAGTCTGAAAATATCATCTGAAATGGCGTCAAACTCCTTAGGCAGAACTTTACCTTCAAGCTCAGGATTATCAAGGGCAATATGATCATAGCCCTTAATCTGTACGGAGAGCTTATCCTCACTGCTCTTGGCTGCAGTAATAACCTCGCATGGAATAGAAGAATTAGGTCGCAGATAAGACATAACGCCATGGGCATCCGAGAAGGTTGCTGACAGCGCAACTCTGGTTACTCGTTTACCGATAAGGTTCTCTATTCGATGCAGCTGAGACTGCAGCTGATAGCCACGCTGAGAGCCCATAAATGCATGAAATTCATCGATAATCACGTAATAAAGATTCTTCATCGATGACTCTATCCAGCTTTTATGGTTGATCAGAAGAGATTCAAGTGACTCCGGTGTTGTCAGAATAATTCCTTCAGGCTCATCTAATACTCTGTTTTTCTTGGAAATTGAAACATCTCCATGCCATGGAGTAACATTGATTTTCAGAAATTCAGTCATCTCATCAAGACGACGATACTGATCGTTAATCAGAGCCTTAAGAGGACTGATGTAAAGAATTCTGATTCCGTGCAGATCCTTGGAATTCTGAATTGAAGTCAAAGCAGGCAGAAAGGCCGCTTCAGTTTTACCACTGGCAGTTGAGGCAGAAATAATTACATCATTTTTTCTTTCAAGGATAGGCTTGATTGATTTTTCCTGAATAGGAAGAAGCGACTGCCAGCCCTTTTTAAACATCCATCTTTTAAGATCAATATCAAGCAGATTTATAGAATCATTTTCCATGGAAAATACCTTTAAATGGATGTCTGATGGTAAGAACTCTCCTCTGAGGAGAGTTTCTTAAATGAATAACAGGTACTGAGGCCAGACCTGAAGAAGTTAAACCGCGAAACTACAGAGTAAATGATGTTAAATCATCGTCATCTTCAGACTCTTCAATATCCTTCTTTTCAGAAGACTCTTTTGCAGGATCTGTTTCAATAGATACCAGTGATGAATCAGTCTCAGATTCAATAGAAATATTTCCAATCAGAGTCTTCCAGTTAAGTTCAGGATTCTGCTCCAGGATTGAAAGCAGATCTACAAAGGCCTTAATTGTATTACGTGGAGTTCTGAAATAAGCGTCACCGATATTCTGTGAACAGTGCTCTAAGAATGCTGTAAGAGCTTCATCAGGAAGAATATAGTTTTCCTTCTTACCGTTAGCAAAAACATTTCTGATGTTGCACAGCAGAACATAAATCTCCTCAGGAGAAAGGTTCTGCAGAATCAGAATTGGGCTGTTATAGTCAACAACGTTGGCAATCTGTGCAAAAGTGTTCTCTGCAAGACGAGAATGCAGAGCTTCATATGAATACAGACCTTTGCGCTGATCCATCAGGAACTCTGGGGTACCTCCAAACAGGAAGCCGATAGACTGAGCAGAGCCCTGGAAACAGTCATTAAGAATTCTTAAAACCTGTTCGTAATTTGAATTTCTGGCTCTCTGTGATGGAAGCTTATACAGATTAACAACCTCATCAAGATTTACCAGTAGGCCCTTATATCCTGCCTGGGTTACAAACCTGCCAAGAAGCTTAATATGATCATAGACATTATGATCCTCAACAATAGCTCTTACTCCAAGGTCTCGTTTTGCATCTGCCTTTGAAGTATATTCACCGCGAAGATAACGGATAGCGTTGTTCTTCAGATCATCATTATTCTCGTTGTATGCCTTCCAGTAGGTTGCAATCACCTGAGCAAAATCATAACCGTCAACAAGCTCGGATAGAGAGTTCAGTTTCTCTTTGATCACCAGCTCAACATCTCTGCCCTGCTCATCAGCAATACGACGCTGCTCGGTAATGAATTTCTCAACAAGAGGAACCATGGCGTTTCCTTCAGGATGAGCTCTGGTAGACAGATTTCTTGCAAGCTCCTTATAAAGATTGCGAGACTGTCCGGTTGAAGCAAACAGTCTTCTGTCAGGAGATAAATCCGCATTAACAACAACAAGACCTTTCTCCAGAGCAATATATCTTACAAGCTGAAGAAAGAAAGACTTACCGGCACCGAAATCACCGATAACAATACGAAAAGCACTGCCCTGATCTGCAATATTATCAAGATCTTTTATAAGAGCTTTAACCTCATTAACTCTACCGACCTGAATATACTCAAGTCCGATTCTAGGTGTCACACCGGCACGAAGAGACTGAATAATTGCAGATCTTTCACGAGGTCTGATGTTTGCCATGATATAAAGCTCCTAAATTTTAAGTGAACTGATCATTATATACCATGATTTATGTTGCAGCGGAGGATATTTCAGAAATATTACTATCAGGAAATCTAAGAAAAAAAATCTTTTAAGAAAATTATTCTTAAAAGATTATAAAAATTCCAAACTGGAATAAGTACACGTTAGAAATATGAAAATTTTAGGAACCTAGCCTGACGGGCTTAGATTCCGTTAAATTCAGGATTAAAACTTTAAATATCAAAGGAATGGTATTTCTCAGTATCAAAGAATTCAGTAGTTGAATGTCTTACTGCATCCTTTAACTTTTTAGATACGGCTCTGGAAAAGGCTTTTTTCAGAATATCTCTTCCGGTTACCTTTGGATTGGAGGTTGATGTCATTGTATAAATGACAGTTCCGTCTGAATAAACCTCTGTAAATTCATTTACAAACTTGTTTGTTGCCAGATCCTGATAGCTGAGTCTGCAGATCTTTGACTGCTCTCCCTTCAGTAGTGAAGGAGGAACTATGATATTGATATTGGAATGCCTTGTAGATCTTGTTACAAGCTCTCTGCAGAAACTGTCATGAGAATAATCAATGTCAGAATACTTCTTTTCATACTCAACAGCTGCAGTATATTTCAGAGAATCATTCAGAAGAGTAACAGATTCCTTTGGAGCCTCAGCCTCATCATCTGCACGGGTTTTAAGAACACCGATGAAACCTTGCTGAACCCAGAGATTCATGTCCTCACTATCAATCATTTCGTCTTCAAAATAGACGTTGACATCATACTGGTCAGGATTAACTGAAGAATACTTCTGAGTCAGAATCTTTCTTTTCTCTTCCTTCTCCATTTGTCTGACAGCTCTGGCAACCTTTGCTTTTTCATATAGAGAAAGTCCGTCAGAAGATTTATGAGAGGTTGAACTTTCAGATGTTTGTTCTTTTGTACATCCTGCGAGAGTAACCGCAGACATCATTGCAAGAAAAGCGATAAGTAATTTAGATGATTTCATTTATAGTGAATAACCTGGTCTTTTAATTTTTATTTTGTGAAATATATTAAATAACTTTTTGCGACCTATGTCAAATTATTAAACGACAAAAAGTTAATATAACAAAAATATCATTTATTTATTGCCAAATTGTACTTAATTAGTGCAGATTCTTTTATTTTCAAGTCTTTAAGCAAGGGTTAAAGGGTAAAAAATGCACCAAAAAAGATAGTGTAATGACATTTTTGCACAAAAATGTCATATTTCTCTAACATTTCAGATTGATTACAGAATTATTCACGATACCTTACACAACACAGATTCCTACACTGACGGAATAAACGTAGGGCATTGAAAAATAAGGATACGAAAGCTACTGAAAATTTCAGAAATAAAAAAGGTAACAATAAGAGTTACCTTTGCTGATAGTTTTGTGAAATATAGTTATTTCTTTTTAATCTTAATGAGTATGTACCTTAATTATCCACATCCACATTCTTGTAAAGCATCGGAATGATATCTCTACAGAAAAACTTGCTTGCTGTCATAGTGGCTTCAAAATTAAGATTATCCTTAAAATCCAGAGACAGATTAGCCTTCTTGTGTGCTACAACAACTTCAGGATCTGACAGCATGGCTTCGAATTTCTTTTCGTAGTATTCAATAATCTCATCAGGAGTTCCTTTAGGAGCAACTATGCCTCTTGAGGAGCCATACCATTTGTCATAATACCCATATTCTGCCAGAGTAGGTATCTCAGGATAATCTCTTAGTCTTTGTTCTGAAAATGAAGCCAGAATTCTTATTTCAGGCTTAGCCTTTGCCAGTAATGGGGCAATATCCGGAATCTTAACGCAGGAAAACTGAACCTCATCGTTTAAAAGAGCAAGGATCTGATCAGATGTTCCTCCACAGTCTACGGCAACATAATTAAATCCTGCGGTATGAGACAAAAGCTGGGCTGCAGTGTGATTAGATGCCATAAAACCATTAGTAGAGGCAATCAGGTCTCCCCTGAGCTTGGCATCATCAACCAGATCTTTAATTGTCTGATAAGGACTGTCAGCTCTGACAATAACAATAGTAGACTCAGTCAGATGATTGCAGATAGGCACAACATCCTCCATTTTTATAGGAGAATTGTGTTTCAGAGAAAGACTTGCAAAAGTTGGCAGATTTACAAAACCAATGGTATATCCATCTGGATTGGCATTAATAAGCTCTTTCCATCCCACAAGTCCATCTTCACCATCAATATTCCTGACGATCATTTTCTGACCAAAATAACGCTCAGCATAAGAGCTTATCAGTCTGGCGCCTATATCGGTTCCGCTGCCTTTTTTATATGCTACAACCAAAGTTATATCCTTAGTTGGTTCCCAGGCACAGACTGTCGAAGTAAAACAGAATAAAAGAGAGAAAACAAATGATAGAAAGAGTTTTAATCTCATACTCTCACCATTTTTAGAAAAGAAATCCAGAATGTATATACGTAAGGATATAAAAAGAAAAACCAAATAGATTCAGTATTGATCACGAATTGAAAGATCCACAAAAACTATTTCAGAATTACTTACATACCCTCGTTATTAAGATTCTCATATTCATCACATCCCGGCTTATAGTGAAGATAACAGGCTTTAGAGTAATAAGCCTTACTGATTGTATAATCCTGCTCAATTCCCCAGCCGTTCGCATACATAACACCGGCATTGAAACAGCCTTCACCGGCACCAAGATCGCATCCTTTGGTGAAATACTCGTATGCCAGTTCATAGTTCTGTTCAACACCCTCACCCTGAGCGTAATTCAGGCCGATATTGGCACAGGCTTCACCGCTATCCATCTCACAGGCCTTAACATAATAGGAGTTTGCCATTTTAAGATCTTTATCAAGACCAAGTCCGTTATAGTAGGCGTTACCGATTAAAGTACATCCTGTTGCCTGTTCATGGTCACAGCCGATTCTTAATAGAGGAATTGCCTTATCAACAGATTTTTCGATACCGGAACCGAGGATATAACTGATACCTAGATTTACACAGCTTTCATAGAATTTAAGATCACAGGCCTTCCTGTATAGTGTTGCTGCCAGATCAAGATCGAGTTTAACGCCGTTTCCTACGGTATATAGATAGCCTAAATGTCCACATGCGGAACCATTATTGCTGTCACAGGCTGAAGTGAAGATCTTTGCTGCCTTAACAGGATCTGCCTCGATGAGATCACCACGAGCAAACTCACAGCCCAATGCGTCACACGCATCCATATCACCAGAATTACACTGTTTCTCTAGCGACTCTATACGTGACTGCTGTGCTATTGCTGTAGTTGACACAACGCTGACGAAAAACGTCAATATCGTTATAGAAAAGACTTTTTTCATAAAATTTCCAGGTTCAAGTTTGCTTAAAGCAAAATGTCTGGCCTGAGTAATACCTTCATCTCTAATAAAATTTAATTATGTATAATTATATTTATAGTAGTAGGTATTATTAATTTTATAAAAATATATAGATATAACAAATTTGCGTAAGCCAAAAATTGTGACGAGTTGTACTTTTTTATTTAATTTACGTCAATGAGAAAAAAATGGATCCAAAAA
>JAGDBH010000323.1 GCA_017959135.1 Succinivibrio sp.
ATTCAAGACGGGCCATAACTGAAGGACCAAGCCCTACGGCATCAGAATTGTTCCTCTCATCCTTATCCATATAGCCGTCAGCTATAGTAGCGATACCGCCGCCGTAAAGGGAAAGATAGTCATTGTTCCAGAGGTGGGTATAAACATGCAGGTTGTAGTTATCAACGTGCTTGTCAGATTTATTATGTCTTAGGTATTCTGTCTGAAAATCCCATCCTTCAACAGTTGAGGTCTCAGCCTGTGCCAGACTGCAGACGCACATCATTGAAGCAAACACACATGCCTTTGTATATTTCTTTAGGTTAATCATTCTTGAAATCCTTAGTTTGTTATATTTTTCGAAAGGTTAACTTCGATTCTATCAAAAATGATACTTATTATTAGTTTAAAAAGGTCAAATAGTGATGTATGCATAAGAATCATTTGAAAAATCTATATCACATAGATTTTTAAGCCAAAAATTAGATTCAGAAAAAGATGAAAAAAAATTTTTTCTTAATGCACTTTGGTGTGACAAAAATCACATCGAAAACTTAGCATTCTGAATTTTGTCGTAAAAACATTCATAAAGAAAACTTAGTTTTCTGAATTTTGTCTATATCAAAATTTATTTTTTTAAGATTATTTCTCACACCATGATCTGTGGAAAATCAAGGCAGAATCAGTTAATGACAGGAAAACTTAGCGTAAAATTATAATAAAATACAGATCTTAAATTCATAGAATAAGATGGATTTTCTTAATATTGGCAACTAATATTACATTTTTTTTAGATCGAAAAAACAAAAATCCTTAAATTACATCCTTGATAATCAAAGAATTTTTTTAATTTTTACTAAAAAACCTAATTGTAAAATATTAAACAAAATGCTAGTATTAGGCACTTTTTTGATTTTATATATCAGAAAAGACTTAGATAAAAATTATAAAGAAAACGTTCGAACTTCAAGGAATCAGTCAATGTTCAAACTCATGATACCAATAGGAGTATCTCTCGCGCTCATTGCCGGGTGCAAGAATACCTCCGCACAGGACAACAACATCGACGCAGCACACGTTAATACAGTTCTGCAAAGAAACGTTACTACTCTCAGCGAAGCTAAACTACTTCTAGGATCTCCTGCCTTTATCTCAGTCACCGAAGACGGAAAAAAGATTGCAGGATTCAATCTTGTAAACAAAGCCTTTACTGAAGATTTCAGCAATAACTTAATCAAAGGCACTATGTCTTTCGGAAAGAAAGCAACTCTTATCCCTAAGATTACCAAGAATGTCTTTTTAGAGCTTGATGAGAACAATGTCGTAACAGACTATAAGTTTGCTGGCACTGCATGGGTTGAAAAGCAGAATTTCTTTGTGAAGAACGAAGCCAAGATTACCCTTTCGCAGCAGGAAATCTTTGAAAAACAGGATTTTACAGCTGAGTACATTTACGGCAGATACCAGCAGATACTATTACAGAACATACAAGACAACTACAACATGCTGAGCGAAACCGACAGCGCAGACTGTGAATACAAATGCCAGCTATATAAGAATGCAAATGACCTTTATGGAACTCTATACAAAGTACAGACAGACAACTCCAAGAACATCCCCGGACAAATCTGAAATACATAGGCACAGCATTAACCAAGCATCGGCTGGATATTCTGTGCCTGTCTATCTCCTTCCTATAAATCCGTATACAGAATCTCTCTTTGAGACTGATTAGTTTTCTCTTTAAAAAAACATTCTGTTAATTAAAGATGTTCGGTAGAGCCTCTTATTACAAGTTCAGTTGAAAGCAGAACCTCATTAACTTTCAGAGTCTTACCCTTTAGCTTTTCATGCAGCATTTCGCAGGCGGTAAAGCCTAGCTTATGTTTTGGCTGGTTAACAGAGGTCAGAGATGGTCTTACAATCTGACACAGTGAGATATTATCAAAGCCTACGACCATTAGATCTTCTGGAACCTTAAGCTCACTGTATACTGCGCGGTTTACTACGGCTGAAGCAAGAACATCAGATGCGGCGAACACAGCATCAGGTCTGTTATCATCTGACAAAACTCTGCTAATAAGAGTGTCGGCCATCTGATAGTCTATCTGAGGAACATGCATTATCCACTCCTCGTGAACAGGTATATTCTCATCAGAGAGAGCATCAATAAATCCACGCAGACGTTCACGGGCATATTTGAAGTGTTTTGGACCGTTTAAGAAAGCGATTTTCTTTCTGCCTGCGGCAATCAGATATTTAACCGCATTCTTTGCAGCCTGATAGTCATCTATACTTACATAAGGCAAATCTGATTTATCGTTAAACTCACAGCACTGCACCACCGGGACCAGGTTATTTACCTTGTTCAGTATCTCGACAGAAAGCTGAGAGAGAGCGATAAGACCTTTCACCTTTGCAAGCTGAAGCATTCTAAGAAAATCATCAATATTGTTCTCATCAAGCTCGGTATAGTTCAGAAGAGTGTAATAGCCGTTGCAGTCTGCTGAACTAACGATGCCGTCCAAAACCTCCTCGTAAAATGGATTAGTCCCCTGAGGGCAGTTTATAAGTATGATCGCCTTGGAACCGAGATCATTCTGAAATATTTCATTTAAATCATAGCCCATCTCTTTCATGGTGGACTTGATCTTCTCAAGTGAGTCCTTACTTAAAAGCTCAGGATGATTTATAGCACGGGAAACACTTGCAGGTGATACTCCTGCCTGCTTTGCAATATCATGTATCTTATAGCGAGTGTTTCTCATTTATGTCCCCAGTATGTTCTTAATGATTATGTAGCGCAATGTAAAAAAATCACATCGTCTATTATAAAACAAAAACTAAATTCAAAAACTATGAAACATTTCATAGATTTTCATATTTATAGAGTTCGATTTATAAACTGTGATTTATAGCTAATTATCCGGTTATTTCAGTTGTAAAAGCATCTTTTAATATTTATATTTATTGAAACAATTATGAAATTATTTCATTATATTTCAGAAAAAAAAGAATAAACAGATAAGCAGATAAACACAAGGTGATTTTATGTTGAATGTAGGAATAATCGGTTGTGGCAAAATCGCTCAGATACGTCACATTCCAGAGTACATTAACAATAAGAACGTCAGAATTACCTCTTTCTTCGATTTAAACAGGGAAAGAGCACAGTCTCTTGCAGAGAAGTATCAGGGAAAAGCATATGAATCCCTGGATGAAATGCTTTCAGATCCAAAGCTTGATGCGGTAAGTATCTGCAGTGCCAATACTGTTCATGCAGAGCATGCCATCAAGGCTTTAGAGAATCACAAGCATGTGCTTTTAGAAAAGCCTATGGCTACAAAGCTTGAAGACTGCCTTAAGATTGTAGAGCTTGCTAAAAAGAATAATCTAAAGCTCATGATTGATCAGAACCAGAGACTTGCCAAGGCTCATGTTAAGGCTAAAGAGCTGATTGAAAAGGGCGAGATAGGAAAGATTATCTCCTTTAGAACCACCTTCGGTCACGGCGGTCCTGAGACATGGAGTGTTGATCCTGGTATCACCAGCTGGTTCTTTGACAAGAACCGTTCTGCAATGGGGGCCTTAGGCGATCTTGGAGTTCACAAGACTGACCTTATTTCATACCTTGTCGGCTCAAAGATTAAAGCCGTAACCGCAAAGATTGCGACCATTGATAAGAAGGATGCCAAGGGCAATCCTGTAAGTGTTGATGACAATGCATTCTGTATCTATGAGATGGAGAACGGAGTTATCGGCACCATGACTGCATCATGGACCTTCTACGGCAAAGAGGACAACTCCACCATTATCTATGGACAGAAAGGCATCCTCAGAATCTACGATTCAAAGGACTATTCCATTGAGATGCTATGTGCTGACGGCAGCGTAGTCAATTTTGATCTGGACAGAATTCAGACCAACGACAATCAGACTTCAACCGGCATCATCGATGCCTTCGTTGACTGCATTGAGCAGAACCACAAGCCACTTATTGACGGTGAATCCGTACTTGGAGCCATGAAGGCTGTATTTGCCGCAATGGAATCATCAGAGAGCGGCAGAAGAATCGAGATAAAAGACTAGGAGTAATCATGAAACTTGGATTTGTAAGTGCAATTTTAGATGGCTACTCATACGAAGATATGATGACTCAGGCAAAGAAAATCGGCTACGAGTGTGTCGAGGTTGC
>JAGDBH010000324.1 GCA_017959135.1 Succinivibrio sp.
AAAAAAAGTTGGTACATTTTACCATTAAACCGCATCAGTTTGCGCCTTTATTGAGGAAAAATACCTATAAAAAGAAAGAAAAATGCAAAAAAGTTACAAAACAGGAAAGAAAAAGCAAAGATAAATTAATGAATCAGTCTGGTGAAGATATACAAATGTTTAATTATTAATTTGAGATAACTTTTATTTTTGACAAGAAATGGAAAAATTTACATATAAATCAAATTAGAATAGAACTTGGTGGATTGAAAGAGTGAAGATAGGCTTATGTATTTTCTGTTGAATCTGTTTAGTGCGATCGCCCTTCTGGCATTTGGCGTCTACATGACCAAGAAAACAGTGATAAGTTCATGTGGTGCATCAATCGGTAATGTCCTAAGAAACGTGGTTGATTCAAAATTCAAGGCTGTTCTGATTGGTTTAGGAACAACCATGCTTGTTCAGAGCAGTACTGCTACTTCACTTCTTGTATCATCATTTCTAAAAAAGAATCTATTGTCACTGGGTATTGCTCTTGCCATTATGCTTGGCGCAGATCTGGGCACCGCAATTATGGCTCGTGTTCTGACCTGTGATTTGTCTATAGTCTCCCCTATACTGCTAACTCTGGGTATATTCCTGTATCTTGGCTTTGCTGACAGAGTTAAACTTCATCTGAGTGGCGGTATTATGCTCGGATTAGGATTAATCCTTCTTGCATTAAGGCTGATTGTTCAGACAACACAGACTGTAACCCATGCTGAACTGACTGCTGTTCTGCTTAAATCTCTGACAGATGAGATTACCTTTGCTCTTATCTTGGGCATGATTCTGGCTGTAATCTGCTTTTCAAGTCTTGCAGCCGTCCTGCTTACATCCCTTTTATGTACAACAGGAGCAATTGAGGTAAGCGGAGCTCTGGCTGTAGTTATTGGAGCAAATATAGGCTCCTGCATTCTTGAAATCATTGGTGCCTTAAAGCAGGGTATAAGTGCCAAAAGAGTTATGTACGGTAATACTCTGTTTAAGATTATTATCGGTGTTATTGCTCTTTGTCTTCTGACTCCAATAGAAAATGCCGAGAAGGAAACAGCTTTCCCTTTATCTGAATTTGTAATCTGGTTCCATGTGGTATTCAATGCCGTAATATGTATTTTCATGCTCCCTTGCGTTGGACTAATGTCAAAGCTTCTCTATGCGCTAATACCTGAACGTAAGGTTGAATACGATCCAAATACACCGGAGCATCTTGATGTTGCCGCATATATTGACCCTAACCTGGCACTGGGAAACGCTGTAAGAGAAGTTCTGAGCCTGGGCGATTTTCTGCAGCAGATGTTCTCTAATCTTGGAAACAGCATTGCCTATAAACCTCAGGAAGGTGTCAGCAGCAATGATATGAAGAACAGGATCAGAGATATTGCAGGAAAGATCAGTGAATATCTTGCCGGAGTCAATTTTGATTCGAAAAAACAGCGCAGACGTATGAACCGCTGTCTGATTGCTTCTGCTGATGTTAGTGAATGTGCGCATATCATAAACGGTATGATTAAACGTCTTAACAAGGCTAACAGCAACTATCAGGCTTCATTTATTCCTGAGATCAGAAATGAGCTTGGACGTATTTCTACTGAATGTTCAAGTGCTGTAAATCTTGCTGTAAATGCTTTCTTCAGAAATGGAAAAGAAGAGAAACAGAATTACATTGAGAAGAAGAACCAGTGTTTAAAACTGATAACCAATTTCCATACAAACTATATCGGTAAGACTCATCTTAATGCAGAACAGGATATGCGTTTCTTTATGATTCTGCTGGAAATTCTCGAACAGTACAGACATATCTGTGTCATCTTTGATCCACTGTTCCATAAAGGAGAGTTAAAGTCTCAGGAGATTGAGATGAATCTGACTGAGGATTAGCAAAGAATTATCCAACTTTAGACAAACATAAGGGGTATATTATGAAAAAACTAACTAAGCTGCTATGTGCGGCTACACTGATTGGTGCCGCACTGAATGCATCGGCCTGGGAACCAAGCGGAGATGTAAAGGTAATTGTAGCCTACAAAGCTGGTTCTGGTACTGATACAGGTGCTCGTGTATTAGCTTCCATGGCAGAAAAATACATTGGCAAGACACTGATTATCAACAACATGCCTGGTGCTGACGGTAAGATTGGCTGGACCGCTCTTGTACAGGCAAAGGGTGATGGTCAGACAATCGGCTTTATTAACCTGCCAACATTTACAACTCTGGCAACTCTTCCTAATGCTCCTTTCAAGACCTCAGATGTTATCCCTGTATGTAACCATCTGACTGAAACTGGTGTTGTTGCAGTTAAGGCAGACAGCCCTTATAAGACATTAAAGGATTTAGTAGACGCTGCTAAGAAGAATCCTAACATCAGAGCATCAACCAATGGTGTAAAGGCATCTAACCACACTGCCGCTCAGCTTCTGGCTGCAAGCGCAGACTTCAAGTACAAGGCAATTCCTTATGGTGGTACAGCAGATCAGTTACTGGCTCTGCGTCAGAATGAGGTTGATTTCACCTGTGCCAAGGTTGCTGACGTAGCCCAGCTAATCAAGGGGGACACCCCAGAATTACGTGTTCTAGGTGTATTCTCTGAGAACAGATTAGAGTCTCTTCCTAATGTTCCTACACTGGGTGAGTGCGGTTACTACAACAAGTGGTACGGCTCTGCACGTGGAATCGTTGTACCTAAGGGCACTCCAAAGGAAGTTGTCGATTTCTATGTTGACGCATTCAAGAAGACTGCAGAGGATCCTGCTGTGATTGAAGCTCACAAGAAGGCCGGTCTTGAACTTGACTTCATGGATGACAAGGCATTTGGAAATCTGATTTCTGAACAGGAAACCTTCTGTAAAGATGTCGTAACCAACCTTTACAAGTAAACAGATACAAATAAATAATGCCGGATTCTATCCGGCATTTAACTTAGGAAATATATTGTGAAAAAATCTGATGTAGGCGTTGTAGTTTTTGTTTACGCTATCTGCCTGTTTTTTTATATATTCTTGCAGGAGCTACCTCCTGAGGCTCAGACTTATCCACTATGTCTGATAAGTGGTCTGTTTATTTTAAATACTCTGTTTTTAGTTCTGAATCTTATCAAGCTTAAGAAGACTGGAATGGAAAATGACCTGCATTCTGTATTTGAAGGCTTTCTGAAAAGTCAGTTCTTCACAGTGTTAGCTGCATGTGTGATTTACATTTTAGGTGTTTACTACATCGGTTTTTACATCACAAGCATCGCTTACCTGATTCTGATCATGTCATTCCTGAAAGTCCCTCTGAAAAATTCAGTATTGACTGTTTTTGTACTGGGTCTGGTGATTTACTTTGTTTTCACCATGTTCCTGAAGGTTCCTCTTCCTGTGGGTATAGTTTTTGAGTAAAAGAATATGGATACATTAGCTCTCATGGGAGAAGGCTTTATCCTAGCTCTTTCTCCTCTAAACATACTGCTGATGGTACTGGCAACTGCCATCGGTGTTTCAATAGGATGTCTGCCTGGTCTTTCTGCAGCCATGGGTGTTGCCCTGCTGTTACCTGTAACCTTCGGTATGTCTCCATCTACCGGTCTGATTGTTCTTGGAAGTATATACTGCGGTGCTATTTTTGGCGGTTCCATTTCGGCAATTCTGATTCATACACCAGGAACCCCGGCTTCAGCTGCAACCGCAATTGAAGGTTATCAGCTGACAATCAGAGGTAAGGCTGCAAAAGCTTTGACCGTAGCCTGCTTTGCTTCATTCTGCGGTGGACTTCTAAGCTGTATTTCTCTTTATTTCTTCTCACCTCTGCTGGCTACACTTGCATTGCAGTTCAAGAGTCCTGAATACTTCTGGCTGTCTCTGTTCGGTCTTACTATCATTGCCGGTGTTGCTTCAAAATCAATGATCAAAGGTCTGATGTCAGGTGTGATTGGTCTTTTAATTTCTACCATCGGTATGGATCCAATGGAAGGTGTTGAAAGATTCATGTTCGGTATGAGTACCCTTTACAACGGAATTGATACCACCTGTGCTCTTATCGGTCTGTTCTCAATGTCTCAGATTCTGATCCTTGCAGAGAAGAGAATCAAGGAAAGAGCAGAATCCGCTAAGCTCAATGACAGATTAGGACTTTCATTTGCCGAGATTAAACGTCTGAGTCCAACCATTGTCCGTTCATGGCTGATTGGAAATATCATTGGTATTCTTCCTGGAGCCGGAGCTTCAATTGCAAGCTTCATGGGATATAACGAAGCCAGAAACTTCTCAAAGCACAAGGAGGAGTTTGGAAATGGTTCCATAGACGGTGTTGCAGGCTCTGAGGCCGCAAACAATGCTGTTACCGGTGGTTCTCTGATTCCTACTCTGACTTTAGGTATTCCTGGTGAGTCTGTAACAGCTGTTTTAATGGGCGGTCTGATTATTCACGGACTGCAGCCTGGTCCTGAGCTGTTTACCACATACGCAAACATGACCTATACCTTCTTTGCAGGATTCGTAATTATTCAGTTCATGATGCTGGCTATTGGTCTTTTAGGCTGTAAGGGCTTTGCTCAGATTGCAAAACTGTCAGATGCAATTCTGATTCCTTCAATCTTTGTGCTGTGCGTAGTTGGTTCTTATGCAATTCACAACAATCTGGTTGAGGTTTGTATCATGTTTCTGTTTGGTATTCTTGGATATCTTGCAAGAAAGTTTGACTTAAACCCAGCAGCAATTGTTCTAGGTCTGATCTTAGGACCAATCGGTGAACGCGGTCTTCGCAGATCTCTGATGCTGAATGATGGTGATCCATCAATTCTGTTCTCAACTCCATTATGCTGGATTCTGATTATTCTGTGTGTTCTTGGTGTAATGTCTCCTGTAGTTATGTCTAAACTGGAGAAAAAAGTTCAGAATCAGTAAAAAACTCTTTAAATACAGATATTTGTTTAATTGAATAAACATATTAAAATTTATTTAAATTAGGTGTTGTCAATATATTCAAATATCTGTATAATCTCTCCCCGTAGTGATGCTGGCATAGCTCAGTTGGTAGAGCACCTGTTTTGTAAACAGGGGGTCGTGGGTTCGAGACCTACTGCCAGCACCATTCAAATCCTTTCTTATTTCAAATCCCCTATTAAGAAAAACAATAAATTCAATATTTGGATTAACTGTATCTGTTATATTCCGGAATATAACAGAT
>JAGDBH010000325.1 GCA_017959135.1 Succinivibrio sp.
AACCGACACGGAAGTATAAGTTCCGAGGGATTTTAAGTCCCTTGTGTCTACCAATTTCACCACCTGGGCAATAAGAGAGAATGTTGATTTTACTAAAGTGCATCACTTGGGAAGTGGTGCCCGGGGTCGGAGTCGAACCGACACGGCAGTATAAGTTCCGAGGGATTTTAAGTCCCTTGTGTCTACCAATTTCACCACCTGGGCATTTAGTGGAGGCGCGTTCCAGAGTCGAACTGGACTTCGCGGATTTGCAATCCGATGTATAACCGCTTTACTAACGCGCCATCAACATTGGAGCGGGAAACGAGGTTCGAACTCGCGACCCTAACCATGGCAAGGTTATGCTCTACCAACTGAGCTATTCCCGCATCCGATGTGTGCCATTATAAGGGATTATTTTTTTATGTCAACAAAATATTGAAAAAAAATTTTGCCTTTTACATTTTTAACGTATTGTTATTAAACATTATTTGTAAAAACAAGCCTTGCGGATAGCATATAAATCAAAGATGTATAATAAGCTTTTCTTTTGGTGCATTTCGTAATTCTGTTTACTCTATTAGTCGACAAGATTCTTCCTTTTCTAGTCTTTTTCTAGTTCGCTTCTTTCTCTTTTGATACAATTCTCTTGTAAGGAGAATTTTATGCCACGATTATTCGATGAGTCCTTGCTTGATAGTGATGAGCAAAGAGCATCTGTTCAAAATATTTCTATGATTGATTCTCTGGAGGAAAGACCTTCTGAAGGCTCATGGAGTGTATCTGAGTTTTTACATCAGACAGATTCTTTCTTTAAGACCTTAGGTCCATTCGTAATCTATGGCGAAATCTCAGAGATAAAAAGCTACAATCATATTTACTTCAAGCTGAAGGATTCTAATGACGGTTCCACTCTGGACTGTGTAATGTGGCAGAGCTACAGACAGAGATTGTCCTTTGAACCTAAAGCTGGTGACAAAGTCGAGTTAAACGGCAGTATCAGTCTCTTTACAAAAAACGGACAGTTTAAATTTATAGCTCATTCCATGAGAAAGCTTGGATTAGGTTCCATCATGGAAAGACTCAATGAGCTTAAAAGAAAGCTTGAATCAGAGGGATATTTCTCCCGTGAAAAGCGAAGTATTCCAAGATTTGTTAATACTGTAGGTGTGGTAACCTCAGCTGACGGCAGGGCAATCGGGGATATTATTAAAACAATCGAGCATAGAAATCCCCTTATCAATATTATCCTTTATCCATCTCTTGTTCAGGGAGCAAGTGCACCTCAGTCACTTTTAAGTGCGCTTAATCTTGCCATCGAGCACAACAAGTGTGACGTTATCATCATTGGGCGTGGTGGTGGATCCTTTGAAGATCTTCTTGCGTTCTTTGATGAGGAGCTGGTAAAGGCTGTAGCTCAATGTCCGATCCCTATTATTTCTGCGGTTGGTCATGAGGCAGATTATGCCTTTACTGATTTTGCTGCAGACATGCGTGCTGCAACTCCAACCAGAGCTGCTGAATTTGTCTCTTCTATATTAAGAAGTGATCTTTATAATTCAGTTGAGCAGTATGTAAAAAAAATGTCTGATGCCATTTTCAGAATCTATGATTATGAATGCATGAATTTTGAGCATCTGTGCAGCAGACTGAAGAACTCATCTCCTCAGCTTTATGTGGATAATATTTCAAAGCAGCTAGATTTACTCATAAACAGATTGGATTCAGCATCGGTAAATACTGTTTCTGACTACGAGCGTAGGCTGAATTCCCTAAAGGAAAGGCTTTCTGTTTTTGAGCCTTCCTATTACCTTGAGCAGGAATCATCAAAGGTAAAGAACTGCCTCGTAAGAATGAATTCTGCACTTGATCGTCAGCTTTTTGATGTATCTGAGAGACTTAATTATGAGCATAGAGTTCTTTCCTTTAACAGCTTAATTGATAAAAAGATAAATCTGTTAAAAGACAGGCTTAAAGCACTGGTAAATGATGCTCAAGCCTCGGATGTCGAAGACAGACTTAATCGACTGAATCAGGAATACATAAAGCAGGTTACAAGACTGTCGTCATTAAATCCTCTGTATATCTTAAATCGCGGATATTCGATAACCTTTGATGAAAATGATCATGCTGTAGATATAGATTCCTTAAAAAAGGGAGACATTATTACTACAATGCTTGCAGATGGCAGAGTAAAATCAGAGATAGTAGAAATTCAAAAGAATGATAAGGCCTCAATTAAATGAGTTTATTTGTTAAATCATTATTACTGACACTATTATTAAGCTCAGGCGCACTCGCCAATACACTTCCCGCTAAAATGGAGAAGCCTGAGTCAAAGGATATTATCTTTGACACCAGCACATACGATGAGGTTATTGATATGTCCTACACCTCATCAACCTTCCATCTTCCTGCTCTATGTAAGGATGAGGCTTATTCCAGAACCTGCGGTTTTTTCAAGAATTTCTACGTAAGTAAGTTTGAGCATGATTATATTGGTTACATTACTGATAATCTTGATTTTGAAGATGAGAACAGTGATCTTTTTATCCAGAGAGATATAGCCTATCAGGATGTTTCCTTTGATTTTAGGGTGATTAAAGAGCTTGGTTTTATGTGTGCAGTTGTGCTCGTAAAACAGGAGTTTTTAGATCAGAAAGCTACTCTGACAGATGTTTTCAACTTTAATCTTGAGACCAAGAAATTTGTGCATTTTGAAGACCTCTTTGAAGATCCTACTCTTGCAGCTATGACCTGTTCCAATCTTGTCTACAATAAATTCAAGGAATACGGTTATAAGAATCTTTACGTAATCAAGGCTCAGATCGAGGTTGATCCAAGAAATTATGTACTGCTGCCAGACGGTATTGAATTTATCTTCACCAAGGGTACAGTTGCTCCTAATGATGTTAATTCAAGACTGTTTATTTCTGTTGATGATCTGATTGCGGCAAAACCTAAAAAAGAGTGGTTTCCTTCAATGAAGGGAGAGGTTCTTGGAAGAAAGCATGTATCTCATGGAATCAAATCCAAGCTTCTAAACTAGCTTACAGAATAATTTTTAACTCTTTAATTTATAAGTGATTTTTAGTTTCTATTCGAAATTATCCAAAGACTTTGTTTTTTTTCGAATAGAAAAAATTGAATAATGTTTCGTTCAGATACTAAAAAGGCCAGATAGTGATCTGGCCTTAGTCTTAGTGTTGATTTCTAGAAAACTATGCTTCAGCAGGAAGCTTGTCCTTCATAGTCTTATTCACAATGTTTGCAACACATGAATCAGACCATACGTTCAATGATGTCTCAATCATATCAATCACTGCATCTACCGGCAGAATAACACCCATTAGAGATACAGGGATATTCATTGAGGATACCAGAGACAGAGTCAGGAAGTAGCATCCCATAGGAACACCAGCGTTGCCAACTGCGGCAAAGGTTGCAATAAATACCCAGGCAATCAGGGTGCTAAAGCCGATTTCAATACCAGCATTCTGCAGCAGATATACTGAAGTGATCAGAATAAATGCAGCGCAGCCGTTCATATTGATGGTGGTGCAGATTGGAAGAACAAATCTTGAAACTCTTCTGTCTACATGAAGATTATCTTCAGCTGCAGCCATGGTAACAGGCAGGGTACCTGCTGATGACTTGGAGAATAATGCAACTGCAAGAGCTGGAAGCATACCACGAGCAATCTTCAGAGGATTTAGTCCCTTAATCAGCAGGATCAGAGGAAGAACAATAAACATCTGAATTAAATTAGAGCTGATTACTACACCAAAATAGGTAGCAAGACCGCCTAGGATAATACCTGCTTCAAGCTGAGTTACTAGCTGAGCTGTGAAAGCCATGATACCGATTGGCAGGATTCTGATTAGCCAGTGGATCAGGATGAATAGCAGCTCCTGGAAGCCTGAGATAAAAGAAATAAGAGCATCCTTATTCTTGCTTTCCTTCATTGAGGCAATACCTAAACCAAATGCGGCTGCAACCATCAGAATTGAAAGTACATTACCTGCTACAAATGGCTGTAGAAGATTATTTGGAATAATGTTCTGGATATGTTCAAGATAAGATAGAGACTCATACTTTGAAACGACATCTGCAGCACCCTCTGTCATTGCTGCTGGAACATTTGCCGGGTTGATGACTGAAAACAGAAATGCACCTAAAACAGATGCCAGAATAGTTGTCAGAAGGGTGTAGAAGATAGTGTGAACAAAGATGGTTCCACCCTTTGAATTACGAGACAGATTTGCAAGAGTAGAGATCAGAGATACTGCAATGATAGGAACTGCAATAAAGCTGAACAGTCTTGTGAATACGGTGGCGATAAAGTCCATAACCGCATTAACATCTGTATTGCCAGCAAAACCGATTAGTGCACCGATAATCAGGGCACCGATATAAAAGACTGCGGTCAGAGCTCTGCCTTTTCCGCTAACCTTTGCAAGGGCAGTCGCAGCTGCCGCATGGATTCGAGAAGTATTAAAAATCATGATAGTTAGTCCTGATGATATAGTGCTGTTGAAAGATATCTGTCACCGCTGTCTGGAAGAATAACAACAATAATCTTGTCCTTATTCTCATCCTTCTGTGCAAGCTTAATTGCTGCACTGATGGCTGCGCCAGAAGAAATACCAATGAAAAGACCTTCGCTCTGGGCAAGATTTCTGCCGTTGTCAAAAGCTTCCTCATCAGTAATATCAATAACCTCGTCTACTACAGATTTGTCGTAGATCTTAGGAATGAATCCTGCGGAAATACCCTGAATCTTGTGAGGACCTGCATTACCGCCGTTTAAAACAGGTGAAGCGGCAGCTTCAACACCGTATACTTTGATGCTGCTGTTTTTTTCTTTCAGGTATTTGCCGGCGCCACTTACAGTTCCTCCTGAACCAACTGAGGCAACGAAAATATCAATCTTGCCGTCGGTATCATTCCAGATCTCAGGACCGGTAGTCTCGTAGTGAGCCTTAACATTAGCCGCATTCTCAAACTGCTGTGGAATGAAGGTATTTTCAGATGCTGCAGCAAGTTCAGTTGCCTTTTCAATTGCACCCTTCATACCCTTGGCACCTTCTGTAAGTACCAGTTTTGCACCATAGGCTCTTAGAATGTTTCTTCTTTCAACAGACATAGTCTCAGGCAGAACCAGGGTAACATCAAGACCTAGATTTGCACATACAAGAGCAAGACCGATACCGGTGTTTCCGGATGTTGGTTCATAGATCTTTGTATCCTTGTTGATCTTGCCGGATGCAAGAGCTTCCTTAATCATGTAAAGAGCTGCTCTGTCCTTTACTGATCCTGATGGATTGAGCGCTTCAAATTTGGCAAAGACTCTTGCCTTAAGATCAAATTTTTTCTTTAGATTTGACAGCTCAACCAGAGGAGTATTTCCAATCAGGTCGATTGCAGACTTGTAATATTTCATATTGTCATTCCTTGTTAATTCTATTTATTTACCTATATGAAAACATATTCGTTAACGTATTAAAATAGGTAATCATTTTTAGCATTAATGTTTGCACCAAAATAAAGCAAAATATAGATAATTTTCTTTATAAATCAACAAGAAAATAATGTATAGAAATGGGGCATA
>JAGDBH010000326.1 GCA_017959135.1 Succinivibrio sp.
GCTTAATCCAACGGGCGGAATCGTCATTGCACTGCTGATAGTAGTTAAGCTTTGATTCCAGATCACTTATGGTCTGATTCTGCTCATCAGGTCCCATATTGGCCCAGGTCTGCTCATCAAGTTCCTGAATACGGCTCTTATATGGGAGATCCTCAAGATATTCACCTAGTAAGCCCAGTTCACCAAGCTTCAGAGAATCTGTTTTGCTGATGGCAGAAGGATCACGTCCCATGCTTACTGCCACTGATCTTAGCTGGCTGAACATATCCTCTGGCTTTAAGATACCCTCATTGGCTGAATCAAGAATCTTCTTGGTTACATCCTTAAGGGATGAAAGCTCATCTTTCGTCAGAAGAACCACAGGAGTACTTGTAACCTTATCATGTGATACAAGATCTCTGTCAGCAATCCATCCTGAAAGGAAGTCAGGAGCGCTGGTTCCCAGCTTCTCACCTAAATAGGCAAGCTGCATAGCATAACCTAAGGCAGCTGTATCGGAAGCCATATTGGAATCATCCTTTTCATCAGGAGCAGTTCCCAGTGCATCCTTACCCTGAGAGGCCAGCTTAACCTGATTGGTAATGCTCTTTGACAGCTCGTCAATCTTGTTTCCGAAGCTGTTTACATCACCTGCATTTACTGGATAGTAAAGAGACTTGCTGATAGTATCGTTATAGGTTAAATCCTGATACTGATTCTTTGCCCTGTCATGATTTGAATTTCTCTTGCCCGAGTCAGTCAGAAGATGCATTGCATAGATGGCAACTCCCTTGTGTTTAGCTTCAGCACGAAGCTCCTTGGAATCAAGACCTGTTGATGAGAGCTTGTCAGAACCGCTGATACCGCCTGCATCAGTAATTAAAACCACATAACGGCCACCGTAGTTTGACCAGTCAATCTTGTTCAGAGCTGTATTGATACCTGCAAAGGAATCCTCATCAAAGTATTTACTTGAAACCTTTGCCTGATTTAGAGATTCCAGCTTCTGTTTGAACTGATTTGCATCTGTTGCCTCGCCTGGTTTTACAAAGACCTTTGATACATATTCAAGTCCAGGTACAGCCTTGGTGCTTGAACGGAATGAAATCAGACCGAAATGAACACTGTCAGATAGTTTCTGATCTTTGATGTGTTTTGCAATTGAGTTGATGGTTTCCTTGGTTCTGTCAATGTATGGCTGCATTGAGATACTTGAGTCAATAACAAAGACAACTGCAGCCTTAAAGGTTTTAAGTTCATTCTGAAGGTCGCTCTTTGAATTTGAACCATCACCTTTCTTGGTAACAGAGGCAATCTTCAGCTCTCTGAGGTAATTGCCATCATCAAACATTGTTTCTTCAAAATCGAGAATTGGCAGCAGATAAAACTGTTTTTTGTAGTCCACATAGGTTTCTGGTTCTGCAGAAATAACGCCTGAAATAGACTCATTCTTCTTGAGTTTCTCCATCATTGGAGTAACAACGTCTGAAGGCTTGCTATGATCAACAATCTTCTGAAGCTCATCCTTGGTCTTAAAGATGAGAGCACGATTTCTTGATGCAGGATTAGTGAACATCAGAGCAGTCTGCATTTTCCAGTCAACCACGCAGCTCTTATCCAGATAGCCGGAGGTCTTACCTGAGATATCTGGACCAACCAGTAAGGAATTACCCTCATCCTTGTAAATATAGAACCGGGAGAATGCTGCAACCTTATCGCCAGATGCATCAGAGGCATTCTTTTTTAAGACACAGGATGGAGTTGTCAGCACACGCTGATAAATGGATTTCTTTCCATCCATTAAAAGAGGAGTATCTGCATAGGTGTTGCAGGACAGTGCAGATAATAGAACTGCACTTATAGTCATACTTTTAAGTTTCACGTGTTTACTCCTTTAGCTTTACCATAGCATCCTTTGCTTCGGCCATACCCATATCGGCTGCTTTCTGGTACCAGTAGACAGCCTGAGTTTTATCCTTCTCAATACACTTACTCTGAGCACTAGAATTTGGATCAAAATACTTAGCAAACAGATATGCTGCTGAAGATTCTTTTCTACCATAGCTTGATAGAAGACGTTTACCCAGTACACAGCGGTCGTTTTCAAGAGACTGCTCTGACAGAGTATTAATCACCTCAACGGTAGGATTTGAGCCTAAGCAGTTAGTGATAATCACATCATCAGCATCAGAGCTTAATGTACATGCAGAAGATGCACTTGCAGCTGCAGGGGCTGAGCTCTGATTGTCGGCTGCAGGTGTCTCAGTGCTGTTTGCTGCTGTATTTTCAGGTTCATTCTGAGGAGTCTGATTATCTTCGCTCTTTGCAGGCTCTTCGATCTTGTTCTCTTCAGACTTGTTTTCTTCGTTCTGTGCAGTATTCTCTTGCTCTTTCTGATTATCAGCACTCTGAGTATTTTCTACAGGAGCAGTCACCGGTTCTTCCTTGTCAGCAGAGCTAAATACACCAAGCCACCACAGGACACCTAACAGTATTAAAAGCAGAGCTAAAAGACCACCTAATACAGGCAGAAGAATAGACTTTTTCTTTGAGGCACCGGCAGAAGCAGCGCTCTGATTCAGAGGTACTTCCTGACTTACGCCGGAGAATAGGGATTCATTTGAGGTTGATGCTGCTGCACTGCTCTTAGCTGCAGCAGGACCATTAACATACTGAGCTTCAGGCTCGTAAGAGTCCAGAATTAAAGAGAGATCACCCTCAATAGAGGTAGCAAACTCTACTGGATTTCCATTTACCTTGTTATCAGCAGTAGTATATTCTCTAACGATAGTTTCAAATTTACCGTTATATCGATTAACCTGTGAGGAGACATTATTAAAGGTCTCGGTACTGAGCTTTATCTTATAGCCCTTATCTGGAGAGTAGAAGGAGATATTCTCAGGCTTTATACTCTCCTCTGAGATTGTTTCCTGACCATTTTCAGGTCTTATTACGATATTAAAACTGTGCGAGACTCCACCGACTCCAATATTAGAATCAAATAAAGACCAGCAGTTTTTTAGAATCAGATAGCCCTGATTGTTTTCTTTTAAAACAGATGCTATAAGTTTTTCTGTAAATTCAGACATTTTTCTTCTCTAAAACACGTTATCAATATCAGAAAGAATCTCACATATTTCTCGGTTAAGCTCTGGAGAAATATTATATTTGCTCTCTGCTGTTATATTCTTTGCACAGATGACGTTAAGCAGCACACTGAAGTAGTCATTACAGTAATGCTGTCTTATGGAATCAACATTAGCTCTCTTTATGTCTGCCATAAAGCTCTTGTTCTCAGAAGCTTCCCTGAATAGTGGGCGAGAGGCATCCACATCGCTGTCATCAGCGTCACTCTTTACTCTTACCTTTATACGCTCAATCTTGGAATCATCAACCTTTCCTAGACACAGATAGGTATTAAAATCAGAGATAATCTGCAAAGCTCTAGCACACTGACC
>JAGDBH010000327.1 GCA_017959135.1 Succinivibrio sp.
CAGCTTGCTATGCAGACAGGAGCCAGAATTCACATCATGCATATTTCCACAAAAGAAGAAATTGCAATGCTTGAACAGTTAAAATTCGGTAATGTTAAAACGAGACAGATTTCAGGTGAAGCCTGTATTCCTCACCTATTCTTCTCAGAATCAGATTATCTTCAGAAGAATGCATTCTTAAAGTGTAACCCTGCAGTAAAGACAGAAAAGGATAGACTTGCTATCGTTAATGCTCTTGAAAACGGTACTCTTACAACAGTCGGAACAGACCATGCTCCACATGAAATTCAGGCAAAACAGGGAACCTACTTTAAATGCGCCTCAGGTCTGCCATCAGTTCAGTATTCATGCTTAAGTCTTCTGGAGTTATGGAAGAGAAAGGAAATAACACTTGAGACTATTGCAAAGGTTACTGCCGAAAATGTTGCGCAGAGATTCCATATTGAAAACAGAGGTAGAATCGAGGAAGGTTATTTCGCTGATTTGGCTATCATCAATCCTCTTTTAAATCATAATGTTAACGAGAACGATATAGCTTCCTCATGCAAATGGTCTCCATTTACAGGACACACATTCCCATCTACGGTTGTTCATACAATTGTGAATGGAAATCATATTGTTGAAAATGGAAAAATAGTTAATGAAACCGCTGGAATGGCTTTAACTTTTGACAGATAACAAAACAGCACCTAAAGAATGAAGTTTTGCTGAATTGAGAATTGGAGATGGAGGAGAGAATTGAGAGATTTAAGACTATCCTCCTCTCCTAGGACAGGAGGATATATTCTCTAATTAGGCTTCTAGAGCAAAGCCAACTTTCTTGTAAACATCATCAAGAGTCTTCTGAGCTCTTTCACGTGCCTTTATAGCACCGTTCTTTAGAACTTCATCAAGATATCCCTGATCTGCTCTGATTTCCTTGTATCTGGTCTGGATTGGCTCTAACATTGCAACAAGAGCATCACCGACATCGCACTTGAAGGTACCGTACATAGAATCCTTATACTGCTCAACAAGTTCTTCAATGCTCTTGCCGTTGCAAGCAGAAAGAATCTCAAGCAGATTAGATACACCTGGCTTATTTTCCCAGTCGTACTTGATTACAGGAGGATTATCAGAATCGGTTACAGCCTTCTTAAGCTTCTTGATGATTGACTTAGGCTCTTCAAGAATTCTTACAACGTTGTTCTGATTATCATCAGATTTTGACATCTTCTTGGTAGGTTCCTGCAGAGACATAACTCTTGCGCCGGTCTTAGGGAAATAACCTTCAGGAAGAACGAAAGTATCACCGTAAAGATTATTGAAACGAGTTGCAATATCTCTTGTAATTTCAATGTGCTGCTTCTGATCATCACCAACAGGTACAAGATTAGCCTGATATAGAAGAATATCAGCAGCCATTAGAACAGGATAATCAAATAGACCTGCAGTAACATTGTCAGCATATCTCTTTGACTTGTCCTTGTACTGTGTCATTCTGTTTAACTCGCCAACCTGAGTATAGCAGTTTAATACCCATGACAGCTGGCAGTGAGCAGGTACATGAGACTGTAGGAAAATGGTGCTCTTGTTAGGATCAATTCCAGCAGCAAGGAAAATAGCAAGTGTATCGTAAGAGCGGTTTAGCAGCTCTTTTGGATCCTGTCTAACAGTAATTGCGTGCTCGTTTACAACGCAATATATGCAGTCATAATCGTCCTGCAGTTTAACCCAGTTGCGTAAAGAACCAATGTAGTTACCTACTGATAATTCACCAGATGGCTGGATGCCACTGAAGATAATTGGTTTAGACATTTTTCTTTACCTTTATTTAAATGATTTTATTAGTTCAATTAGTTGTGTAAAACTATCAAATTTATAGTCTATGTCAAGCTCATCTAGATTTGCTCGATTATAGCCATAAGTAAAAAAGACAGTACAAATCTTTGCATTCAGGCCTGCTATGATATCATTATCTGAATCACCAATCATCACTGCTTTATCGTTAGAAACGCCTATTTTATCAAGACAGTACTGTAATGGTGCAGGATCAGGCTTTCTCTGCTTTAGGACTTCTCCTCCTAAAACAAAATCAAAATAATCATAAATGCCCATGCATTTTAACAAAGGATCAGCAAAAATTTGAGGTTTATTGGTAACAACCGCAAGTTTTATTCCCCTTTGCTTAAAATACTTAAGGCCTTCGATTACTCCATCATAAACTCTGAAATCTGTTTTTAAGCCTTCAGCGTAGACCTGATTAAAGACTTCTCTGGCTTTTAATAAAAGCTCTTTATCAACATCATCAAGGGTGATATCAAATCTTCCGGCAATAACTCTTGCAAGAAGCATGTTTACACCGTTGCCGACATATTCCTGAACGTTTTTCTGAGCTGGAGGATTCAGACCTAAAGAAACGGCACTTGCTCTTGCAGCCTTAGCAAGCTGTACGATTGTATCTGCCAATGTGCCGTCAAGGTCAAAAAGAAGGGCCTCAGGAAGAGACTTTAATTTTGACATTTTTATCTTATGCTAACGCACTGTGTAATGATGAGAGTGCAGCGCTCTTGTCAGGAGTTCCAAAGAATGCGGAGCCTACTACGAACACTTCTGCACCATATGATGCTATCTCTTTGATATTGGTAGATTTTACACCACCGTCAACCTCAATTAAGATATCCTTGTTCTCTGCTTTAGCCATAGCCTTGATATCTGCAACCTTGGTCAGTGTTGCAGGAATGGTAGACTGACCGCCAAAACCAGGATTTACGGTCATTACAAGAACAAAATCAAGCTTATCCCACAGATAACGAAGCATCTGAGGAGGAGTTGAAGGATTTAGAGCAAGACCAGCCTTGATTCCCATTTCCTGAATATGGGTAAGCATTCTTTCAGTATGAACACATGCTTCAGGATGGAATGAAATCCAGCTTGCTCCTGCTTTTGCATAATCGTCGACAATATTTTCGGTAACAGGTGTAACCATCAGGTGAACATCAAATACAGCATCAGGAAACTTCTTTCTCATTGCTTTGAGGAAAGCTGGACCAAATGTCATATTTGGAACAAAATGGTAATCCATAACATCAAAATGAATTACATCAACACCTACATCTAAAGCCTCTTTTACATCTCTTTCAAGATTTAAAAGGTCAGCTGACAGGATAGAACCTGCTATCAAAAAATTTTTCTCTTTCACGATTATTGCAATCTCATTTCAGTTTTAACTTTATCGAAAGTCTTGGCAAATGGACCTGCATTTCTGATTGATGCCGGGAAACCTCTGCTTGCATCCACGGCTGCACGAGGAGATGCAAAGTCACCCGTAATCAGGACATGCCAGGCTCTTCCGTTGCGAACTGTTGAATAAATCCAGTATTTGCCGTCAATGTAAGTTGCAGCTCTCTGCAAAGCGGATTTATCAGTTCCGGCTAACACCTGAAGAGTATAATGATTTGAGTTCATAGAATCAATTTCTGAATTCTGACCCAAATATGCTCTGGAATTTCTCTTTGCAGGAATTCCTGAACTTACAGTCTCTTTCTTTTTTGGAGTCTGAGCTGTCTCTTTCACCTCTGCTGCTTTAGCTTCTGCCTTCAGTTTAGCCTGTTCCTTGGCAGCTAAATCTTTTTTTGCCTGTTCCTGGGCCTGAGCAAGCTTAATTGCAGCCTCTTCGTCAGCCTTACGCTTTAAAGCAATAGCCTCATCCTCTTTCTGGATTTTGTCCTTGTATAGGATACTGTTTTCTCTCTTTAGAACAGCTAAAGGAGCCTCTTCAGTTTTTTCGGCTTTTTCGGTTTTATTGGCAGCGATCTTGTCTGATTTAGAAACAGCAGTTTCCTTCTCAGACTTTGCCTTATCCTGTTTATTTAAAGATCCTGCCAATCCTCGCCTGGGATCGTCTGATTTAGAATCAGCCCCCTTTCCTTCAATAGCCTCTAAAGCTTCGCCCTGAAGAGTAACAGAATTCTTGGTTGTAGATTTCACTTCTTCAGCTTCTACACCACCTTCAACCTTTGGAAGCAGACCACCATCATCATGAACA
>JAGDBH010000328.1 GCA_017959135.1 Succinivibrio sp.
CTGAGCGATAACAGGTTTAGGCTGCTTATCAAAGTGGGCGATCTGTCCGTCCTTATCAAATACAGTAACCTCATTCTCATCACTGTTAAAACCAATCTCCTTGTTTGAAACATCATTGAGAACAATCAGATCAAGATGCTTCTTTTGAAGTTTTGCACGGGCAAAATCATGAAGATTATTGGTTTCAGCTGCAAATCCTACAGTAAAAGGTCTGTTGGATTCAAGCTTGCCGACTGTGGCTACAATATCCGGATTCTTAACCAGCTTAATTGTCAGAGTATCAGCGTCATCAGATTTCTTGATCTTAACAGGAGAGATAGTCTCCGCTCTGAAATCTGCAACAGCGGCACAGCCGATAAAGATGTCTGCGGATTTTACATAATCCTCAACTGCACTTAGCATCTGTACAGCACTCTTAACATCAATCTTGCGTACTCCCTTTGGAGCCTCAAGATTAACCGGACCTGAAATCAGGGTTACATCAGCCCCCAGAGCAGCTGCTGCCTGAGCCAGTGAATAACCCATCTTTCCTGATGAATTGTTTGAAATGAAACGAACCGGATCAAGATCCTCAACGGTAGGACCTGCTGTGATAACAACCTTGAAGCCGGCGCCTGATGCCTTAGGCAGCAGTCTTGTCTGAGTAAGCTCTAAAGGCTTTACAGGAGATGGCAGTCTGCCCTGATGGTTTTCAATCTGTCCCTGAACTGTCTTATTCTCAAGTCTCTGAGATAGAATTGCACAGATATCCTCAAACAGTTCCTCAGGCTCTTTCATTCTTCCTGCACCGCTGGTTCCGCATGCAAGATCTCCTTCAGCTGGGGCAATGACATAGATGCCACGGCGTAAAAGTGTCTGCAGATTCTCCTGAGTAGCAGGATTATTGTACATATTGGTGTTCATTGCAGGAGCTACTGCAACTGTACATGTAGCTGCAAGAGTAACTGCTGTAAGCATGTTATCAGCCATACCTGCTGCAATCTTTGCAATGGTATTTGCAGTAGCAGGGGCGATAACAACCATATCCGCATTAGATGCAAGCGCAATGTGCGAGATATCTTCTGTTTTGTCAAAGATCTCAATTGAGACAGGGTGTCCTGATAGAGCCTCAAAGGTCTCTTTTCCTACAAGTTTGGCTGCAGCTGGAGTCATCACAACGAATACATGAGCGCCGCTTTTTACCAGAAGACGACAAAGGATACATGCTTTATATGCTGCGATTCCACCGGTAACACCTAAAATAATCTTACGATCTTTTAACTGAGTTCCCATTTAAGCATCTCCTTATATATTAATTTTTCTACTAACCTACAGATTATAAAACAGATTAATTGAAGATTATTGCTATTATTTTTCAAGATTGATCTGAATCGTATTAATGATATATAATACGCAATTACCACGAAACCTTAGAGGATTAATCTCCTCGATTAAAGTGCGTATTCAGAATTAAAGTTGTCTTAAAAATTAAAATATTTTTGAGATATAGTCTTCTTTTGTGTTAGAATACGTGAACTTTTGTTTTGACCTATTAATCTAATTCAGCTTTATAGCTGATTGTTTGATTGATTTTTTTATTTTTTGGAGTGTGAACTAACATGTCCAGAGTTTGCCAAGTTACGGGCAAGCGCCCAGCAGTGGGTAACCACCGTTCCCACGCAAAGAATGCGGCTAAGCGTCGTTTTCTACCTAACTTAAAGTATCACCGTTTCTGGGTTGAGAGTGAAGGCCGCTTCGTAAGACTGCGTGTCACCACTAAGGCTATGCGTATTATTGACAAGTGCGGTATCGATTCTGTTCTTGCTGATATGCGTGCAAACGGCGTTAGAGTTTAAAGGAGTCAAAAATGGCTAAGAAAGGCGGTCGTGAGAAGATCCGTTTAAATTCAACTGCAGGTACTGGTCACTTTTATACTACTGACAAGAACCGTCGTACCACCCCAGGTAAGATGGAAATGATGAAGTATGATCCAGTTGTTCGTCAGCATGTTTTATACAAGGAAGGCAAGATTAAATAATCTTGTTTCTGATGGACTTTTGCAAAAGTTTATTTTAAAAACTCAGCTTCGGCTGAGTTTTTTATTGTCTGCTTTCACACTTTTTGATCACTCCTCTTATTAATCACACTTTTTTTCTAACCCCTTAATTTTC
>JAGDBH010000329.1 GCA_017959135.1 Succinivibrio sp.
AATACAGCTCAGTAAAGCTATTTTTTTTATATTTCTAAACATTTCTTAAACTATCTGCAACCTTAAGATTCAGAACCTTGAAACGACATACAATCATGCTGACAGCAACACAGACAACACAGGTCATAAGTCCGCCTGCAATTACATGTTCTAAGGTAAGAGTACTTACCAGAGTCTGTGGTCCTAACAGATCCTTAAAATAAAGATTAAAGGTAAACATTCCCGCATAAAACAGTCCAAGCGAACAGAGATATGCGCAAACGGAAAGAATGAAATTCTGAATTATCACAATCAGAAAAACTCCACTCTTGGAAAGACCGCTCAAAAAAAGCAGAGCAAAGGTTTTCTCAAGTCGTGACAGATTGGTAAATATTAGTCCGACCGTAGCCATCACACCGCCGACAACTGAAGTTATGGCTATGGTTGAGAAAATAAAGGATAGAACTCTTGAGATAGCCTTCAGATTCTCAACTGATGAAAGCTTGTCGGTAATTGAATAGTTCTGACGCAAAAGCTTTGATACGGGCTCTAAATCGTTAAGAGATTTAACGTAAATTCTTGCCTTTGCAAAATTCTTTCTTTGTGAATTCGGATTGGAGCCATCTGAGAAAACAGGAGGCTCAAAGCCATCTCGGAAATCTTCCATATACACAAGAGTATTGAAATTAACCAGAATGGTTTTATGAGGCAAAAGCTCTTTTTTTATAATTCCCTTAAGAGTAAATGGAACCACAGCATTAACAGTCTTGTTATCAGTAATTCTTGAGATTACAAACTTAAAAGTATCGCCTACCTTCATTCCCAAATCTGAAGCTGTGGTCTCAGAAAGATAGGCTTCAGTCTCTGAAAGATTACCGTCTAAATTCATCTCCGCTACAATAGGATCACCATTTGCAGTTGGCAGAGTTTCAAGGTTCTGAACGATTTTTCCATTAAAACCTACATTGGCGGTCACACTCAGAGAACGGGTCAGCGGAATAACAAATCCGACATGTGGATTATTGTTCATATCATCAAAAAACTGCTGATCGAGCCTGTATCCTGACATCATTCTGATTTCAAGATTGGTAGGATTCGAGCTTATTTATGCTCAAGATTCGAAATAATTCCAAATCTAAGCGAAAAAAGCAGTAACAGCGGAGCTATCACAGCACATAGAGATGCGACTATACAGATACTGATAATCTTATCGAATCTTAAGGAGCATAAGGCCAGCTTAATTATCATACGCTCTCCTTATACACAAAGATTCCGCTCTGGGCATCATCAGGCTCATAATCAATAACACTCAGACCATGCTTTCTTACAAGAGCCAGATCATGAGTTACCATCAGCACACACATACTGTATTTAGAACAGACTTCAAGCATAACTGAAATAAGCTTGTCTCCATTCTGAGGATCTAGTGAGGAGGTAGGCTCATCAATAAACAGAATCTTTGGATTATGACAGATACTCTTGAAAAAGACCGCACGCTGTCTCTGTCCGATTGAGAGTTCATGAGGATACAGATTTAAAACATCCCCAAGATCAAAATCCTCAAATAAGGATAAGGATGTCTTTAAAAGCTCGTCTGAAGCTTCACACTCTCCGTACAGTCTTTTTTTGGAACGGGATGAAATCTCAATCTGAAACTTGAGGTTCTCCCTGATACTAAGATATGGAATCAGTCCCCCGCTCTGAGGCATATATCCCATCAGAGCGGAACGAATAAGGCGTCTTGAATCTGTTTTTTCAGACAGAACATCCTTATCACCAATAAGATATTTTCCAAAGCTGCTGTTTTCTCTTAAAAGCGCAAGACACTCTAAAAGAGTAGATTTTCCGCAGCCTGAAACTCCGGTTACAGCCAGAACTGATCCCGGCTGCATCTTAAGAGAATCAAGACGAATGGTATATCCGCCCTTTCCGTCTCTTTTAGGATAGCTAAAAGAGAAATCCTTAACTTTTAAATAAGCATCCACTTATGGAAGAACCTCTAGAGGAATTGGGTAAACAGCCATTGAAGCATCTTCCTTTGGATTTAGCTTAATCCAACGGGCAGAATCGTCATTGCACTGCTGATAGTAGTTAAGCTTTGATTCCAGATCACTTATGGTCTGATTCTGCTCATCAGGTCCCATATTAGCCCAGGTCTGCTCATCAAGTTCCTGAATACGGCTCTTGTAAGGCAGATCCTCAAGATACTCGCCTAGTAAGCCTAGTTCTCCAAGCTTCAGAGAATCAGTTTTACTGATGGCAGATGGATCACGTCCCATGCTTACAGCAACAGATCTTAGCTGGCTGAACATATCCTCTGGCTTTAGGATACCCTCATTGGCTGAATCAAGAATCTTCTTGGTTACATCCTTAAGGGATGACAGCTCATCCTTCGTCAGAAGAACCACAGGAGTACTTGTAACCTTATCATGTGATACAAGATCTCTGTCAGCAATCCATCCTGATAGAAAATCAGGAGCGCTGGTTCCCAGCTTCTCACCTAAATAGGCAAGCTGCATAGCATAACCTAA
>JAGDBH010000005.1 GCA_017959135.1 Succinivibrio sp.
CTTTCACTGGAATAACGATGTCACGTGCCTTCAGATATTCATGAAGACTGTGAAAATCCAGATCATAAAACTCATTAAGCTTGGTTCTCTTGTTTGGATCCTCACTTTGGGTTGTTATGACTTCCTCTTCCTTTACAAGAATTTTTATGGAAGCCAGATATTCGAGTGCGTCTTTGACTGCCTCTGGACTTACTCTTAAATTTCTTGCCAGAAGATGGGTATGACATCTGGCATTGAATCTTACATATTTATCCTTTGAATGCCAGAAAAGCAGTACTGACAGAACAAGTGAACTGCAGTCATTGTTTACACCATCTCTATTAACTACATTCAGTTCTGGGTAGTAGGGAACACGAGTTAATCCAAATTCTTCCATAATACAATCTATTTTTAGTCTGTTGTTAAAAGGCATTCCATTTTATCACAGAGGGGGAGATCTCACTTAATTTCATAAAAATCGCATATTACTTCAAACAACCGATCTGAGTTTTTTCCTGATGTTAATCAGACCCTCATCTCATTTTTTTGAACATCCTTTCTAACCTAGTGTAATAGAACGAAAAAATTTTAAAAAATTTTGACAAATGTTTGAAATTTACTATTTTTAAATCCAGTGATAATTTAGAATATAAATATGACACTGATGAAAATGTAAAGAATTAAATTCTGAATTTCCCACAATAACATGACAAGGAGGATGCGATGCAGATTACTGACATAAATTACGCATTCTTTATTGTGGGATTACTGCTTACCTTCGCGATTTTTGCTTCAAAGCTTTCTTCATTCTTCGGAACTCCACTGTTGCTGCTGTTCTTGGCAATCGGTATGTTAACCGGTGAAGATGGAGTTATTCTTCACATTCAGTACACAGATTACAGATCCGCTTTCTTTATAGCCAACCTTATGCTGGCGGTTATTCTGCTGGATGGCGGACTTAGGACCAATTTCGCAACCATGAAGTCGGTAGCCAGTGAATCGACCATACTGGCAACCCTGGGCGTTGTGTTTACCTCCGGTATTACCGGCGGCATAGCCTATCTGCTTTTGGATATCTCCTTAATTGAGTCCCTGCTTTTAGGCTGTATTGTAGGTTCTACTGACGCTGCAGCTGTTTTCTCTCTGCTTTCAAGAAACGATGATGTTTCTCTTAAGACCAACGTCAACAGTACACTGCAGATTGAATCAGCAACCAACGATCCTATGGCGATTCTGCTTACCACTACCATGATTGCCTTTGCCTCTGCAAAAGCCACCTCTCTTACTGATGCGCTGCTGTTTTTTGCAACCCAGTTTGGCTTTGGTATCTTTATAGGTGTCTGTATAGGTGCAGTTGCAAGATTTATTATTGCCAATATCTCCTTAGGTGTAGGACTGTACTGTATTCTGGTTATAGGTATGGGCCTTGTAGGTTTTGCAGTTACAGCTTATCTCAATGGTTCAGGCTTTTTGGCGATTTTTATTATAGGTATGTTCGTAGGTAATCAGAAAACTCGTCATGTCAGCTACATTCTTCCTGTATCAGAAGGTTTTACCTGGCTCTCTCAGATCACTCTGTTCTTAATGTTAGGTCTGCTGGTTACACCTCATGAAATGTTTAACTACTGGTTCCCTGGCGTTGTTATTGCGGTGGTGATTACCGTAATTGCCAGACCACTGGCTGTATTCCTTTGCTTAAAGCCATTCTTCAGAGCCTATAACAACCGTGATCTGATTTTTATGTCATGGGTTGGCTTAAGAGGATCTGTTCCTATTGTACTTGCAATCTATCCTGTATTTGAGAATCTTGATAATCCTCAGCTGTACTTCAATGTGGCTTTCGTGGTTGTTATTGTGTCTCTTCTGTTCCAGGGATCACTGATTGTTCCTTTATCAAAGTTTCTAAGAGTCTGTACTCCATCGGTTATGGTACCTATTACCAAGTCAGATGTGGGAATTATGCTTTCAAACGACTATGAAATCCTTAATTACAGAATCAAGGAAAAAACCTTTGACGGAGCAATTTTAAGAACCATTCCTTTTCCAAAGGGAACCTCTGTTGCTGCAATTTTCCGTGACGGTAAGATGATTAAATGTCAGGGAGATACTCCTGTAAAGGTTGGCGATATTCTTTCTCTGATTGGTCGAGACGCTGATGAGCTGCTTTTGAACTCTCTGTTTTCTCATCCTTTAAAAGAGAAGAGACACCCATTATATAAAGGTGATAAAATGTACGCCGCCGACACTCTTATGCTGGAGCTTGGCGATCAATACGGCTTTGAACTTACAACGTACGAGAAGACTTTAACCCTGGGCGATTTCATGTCCTATCATATCGGCGGATATCCTCAGCCTGGAGATAGAGTTAATCTTATTAAAATCTCTCTGGTGGTTGTTGATCTTGAAGGTGACAAGATCAGGCGAGCCGGATTATATCTGACTTCTGAGCTGATGCAGGAGTTTGAACGTAAGCGCAAAGATAAGCTTATAATGCAGAAAATAGAACAGGATGAACTTGAGCGTCGTCGTAAGGCTGCGCAGAAGCAGCTGTTTGACAGTATAAATGACGACGAAGAATACTCATAGCTATGGACAAGAAAGAACAAGAAAAATTTATCTCAGAAGTAAAAAGCAAATTTCCATCATTAACTTTCAGACATAGGCATTTAATATCAAGGGAGCTTAATAAGCTCTCTTCTTGTCAGGGCGATAAAGAGGTTGAGCAGAAGCTTTTTATCTGTGAAAAACTTGAAGAGTATCTTGAGTTCTTCAGGCAGCGTGAATCACATATCCCAAATCTGACCTATGATGAGAATCTTCCTGTATCTCAGAAACGTGAAGAGATTATTGATGCTATCAGATCCAATCAGGTTGTAATCATTGCAGGTGAAACCGGTTCAGGTAAAACCACTCAGATCCCTAAGATGTGTCTTGAGGCTGGATTAGGTCGTTTTGGCTTTATCGGTCATACACAGCCTCGTCGTATTGCAGCCCGTGCTGTAAGTACAAGAATTGCCTCAGAGCTTGGTGAGGAGTTAGGTCAGAGTGTAGGCTACAAGGTCAGATTTAACGATGTAACTTCTGATACAAGTTACATCAAGCTCATGACCGACGGTATCCTTCTGGCTGAAACAGCCCATGACAGAAAGCTTTTAAATTATGACTGCATCATTATCGATGAGGCTCATGAGCGCTCACTGAATATTGATTTCCTTTTAGGTTATTTAAAGAAGCTATTGAAGGTTCGTTCTGATCTTAAGCTTATCATCACCTCTGCAACCATCAACACCAGAAGATTCTCCGAGCACTTTGACAATGCTCCTATTATCGAGGTTTCCGGTCGTACCTATCCTGTTGAAGTTGTATACAGACCATTGGGGCAGACCGATGATTCCGATAATGATGATGAGGTTGAGACTGATGAGAAGGATTTGAGAAACGGTATTCTCAACGCCATTAAATTCCTTTTCAAAGAATACGGTAGAGAAGATATTCTGGTATTCCTGCCAGGAGAACGTGAGATTATGGATATCTCAAAGTTTCTCTCAAAGGCTCATCTGCCTAATACCGAGATTCTTCCTTTATATGCACGTCTTGCAACCTCTGATCAGAACAAGATTTTTGCACCGCACTCAACAGTAAGAGTTGTTCTTGCAACCAATGTGGCTGAAACCTCTCTGACAGTTCCAGGCATCAAGTATGTAATTGATCCAGGTACTGCAAGAATAAGCAGATATTCTCCTCGAACCAAGGTTCAGAGTCTGCCGATTGAAAAGATTTCAAAAGCCAGTGCAGATCAGCGAAAAGGTCGATGCGGACGTGTCAGTGAAGGTGTCTGTGTAAGACTTTATTCAAAGGAAGATTTCGATTTAAGACAGGATTTCACTGATCCTGAAATTCTAAGAACCAATCTTGCATCTGTAATTCTGCAGATGGTTTCTCTGCGTCTTGGCAATATTACTGTATTTCCGTTTATTGATCCTCCATCAGGCAAGCAGATTACCGACGGTATCAGACTGTTAGAGGAAGTCGGAGCCATCAGTGAGTCACGAGGACTTTCAACTGATGAGTTAAGACTTACCAAGATTGGTACAGATTTATCAAAGATCCCTTGTGATCCTAGACTTTCAAGAATGCTGGTTGAGGCTCACCGGGAAGGTTCATTATCCGAGGTTCTGGTTATCGTTTCTGCCATGGCGGTTATGGATCCAAGGGAGAGACCTGTCGACAGACAGGAGCAGAGCAGACAGCAGCATGCCAGATTTGATGATGAGAAGTCAGATTTTCTTGCATACCTGAATCTGTATCATTACATCTGCAAGTGCCAGAAGGAGATGAGCAATTCAGCACTTCGCAAGAAGTTAAAATCAGAATTCATCTCATATCTAAGAGTCCGCGAATGGTTTGATCTACTACGTCAGCTAAGAGCTTCATGCCAGATGCTCAAATATACTCTGAATGAGGTTCCTGCAGGCTACGATGCAATTCACAGGGCAATTTTAAGTGGTCTTCTATCTCAGGTCGGTCACTATGATGACAATGACAAGGGACTGTATCTTGGTGCCCGAGGCATTAAGTTTGTAATACATCCCTCATCAGTGTTCAACAAGAAAAAGCCTAAGTGGATCTGTGCCGGTGAGCTTAATGAGACATCAAGACTGTTTGCAAGAACTGTTGCCGCAATTGATCCTTTATGGGTAGAGTCAATCGGCAGACACCTTGTTAAAAAGAATTACGCAGAGCCTCACTGGTCAAAATCCAAGGGTAGTGTGGTTGCAAATCTGACCATCTCTCTATACGGTCTTCCTGTTGTTCAGGGCAGAAAGGTTCTTTATACCAGTATTGATCCTAAGCTTTGTCGAGAGCTCTTTATCCGTGACGGTCTTGTAGGCGGAGATATTGAGTGCAATCATGCATTCTTCAGACATAATCTTGAGGTTATAGACGAGGTTGAGCATTTTGAGGATAAGCTTCGTCGTCGTGATCTTCTGGTGGATTCATCTGTTTTAGAGGAATTCTATGACAAGAAGCTTCCTCAGGATATTCTGACTCAGAGACATTTTGACAAATGGTGGAAGGAGAAACGTGTAAGCGAGCCTGATTATCTGAATTTCTCAATTGATCTGGTCTCAAAGGATGCCTTCAATGAGGTTGAGGAACACGATTTCCCTGAGTTCTGGCATTATGACAGCTTTAAACTTCCTCTAAGCTATGTCTTTGATCCAACCTCAAAGGATGACGGTGTTACCGTGCATATTCCTCTTGCCATTGTTAACAGAATCAACAGCAGGGAATTTGCCTATCAGATTCCTGGTTTAAGACTCGAGTTTTTAACCTCACTGATTAAGTCTCTGCCAAAACGCTTAAGAAAGAATCTTATTCCTGCTCCTAACTATGCCAAGGCTCTGTCTGAATCTATAGGAGGCCCCTGCAAGGAAGATCTCTATGTGAAAGCAGCAAAAGAGCTTACCCGCATGGGAGGAGAGATTGTTACCGCTGATGATTTTGACCGGACTCTTATTGAAAAACATCTTTTCATGATTTTTTCTGTAGAGGATGAAAAGGGCAGAGTTATCAAAAAAGGCAGAAACTTTGATGCTATTGCCGCCTCTCTTCAGGGGCAGGTTAAGGATGCTCTAAGTAAGTATGCCTCAAAGACCACAAAGGTTCAGAAGCCTTTAAGCGAGTGGAATTTCGGCACCATAAAACCAACTGAGGTTACCCGTCAGAACGGTATTGAGATTACAGCCTATCCTGCTTTAACTGATAAAGGTCAGGGAGTAACCCTTGAGCTTTATGACAGCAGATACAAGCAGGCTAAAGCTATGTGGACCGGTCAGAGAAAGCTTTTATCTCTAGGCTTAAAACAGCCTACAGCATATCTTGAGCAGCATCTGCCTAACAAGTCAAAGCTCTCAATGTACTATCAGCCTTTAGGAACCATTAAGGATCTGATAAATGATCTGATGCTGGCCTCAATTGACCTTATTATGGTTGAGAACAATGCGCCTGTATATGATGAAGAGAGCTTTAAAAAGCTTCTGGAAAAGGTGCGTGGTGATCTGAACGATACCGCTCTGAAGCTGTGTAATATTGTAGAGAAGATTCTTTTAAAGGCCCATGAGCTGAAGCGTAAGCTCAAAGGCCAGCTTAATCTTGCTGTAGCCTACAGCTACAAGGATATGGCAGCTCAGCTTGATTCTCTTGTGTATAAGGGCTTTTTAAGCTCCACCAAGGTTGAGTATCTTGAGCAGATCCCAAGATATCTTGATGCAATGCTTTACAGAATCGAGAAGGTTCATCGCGA
>JAGDBH010000041.1 GCA_017959135.1 Succinivibrio sp.
AAAAGGATCTGCCTAACATCGATTTTGTTGAGGTTAACTCCAAATTCCCATCTGCGGTAACCAGACGTGTTACCTGTGCTCCTGAATGGTGTTCCAAAAAGCGCTGTCCTTACGCAGATGAGTGTTTCCCTTATCTTGCAAGAGAAAAGGCTATCCGTACCAAGGTTGTGGTTATCAATCATTCACTGTTCTTTGCAGATATGTTTATTGATGTTCCTTTCTCAGCTCTATCTCCTGCAATTCTGCTGCCTAAGTTCCGTTCTATCATTTTTGATGAGGCCCATGAATTACCGGCAATCGGAAGAGAGCATATGTCTGAGACCATTGGCTCATCTGATTTGGAGAAGCTAAAAGAAGATTTAAACTATATCAGAAAGAATGCAACCATCCCTTATCGTCCTTTTGAAGACTGGTTTTTAAGAGTTCGCAAGGTTTATTCCGAGATCTTCTCCTACCTTTCAACAGCAGAGGCCGGAGGCAGCAACAAGCGTAACTTCCTTTTCTATAAATACGATGACTATGATGAGAATAGCCGTGATCCTTTTGTTGAGTATCATCAGGTTAACAGGGATTTCCGTATGCTCATGGTCAATCTGTACAAAGAGCTTATTGAATACAAGAAGTTCATCCTGGACAACGTTGATTTTGACGAGGAGTTTTTTGACAAGGTTGCAGCCTTCATCAAGGGAAAGATTGAAACTCTGGTAAGTCTGATGAAACTTGATGATCGACAGGATCCAAAGAATATCTATTATGGTAAATACGTGGGTACTGTTGAGGTTCAGCGCAAGACCTTCAAACTAAGCCTTACTCCTCTTGAGATATCAGGTATATTCGGCAGCTATCTAGATAACTGCTACAGCAGCAACATCGGTGTGCTGATGACCTCAGCCACACTGGCTGTAAATCATAAGTTTGACAAGTTCCTAAATGATATCGGAGCACCGTCAGATACTCATACTCTTGAGGTTGAAAGCTCCTTTGACTACAGTCGTCAGGCAGGTCTGTATTTGGATGGCAATTTCCCGCCACATGATGATATTGATCGCATCGATAAGATTGTAGATATACTTGAGCCGGTTATAAATCAGGTAAATGGCGGAATCTTCTTCCTTACAACCTCACGTGACGCCTTATCTAAAGCCACTACGGCCTTAAGACGTAAGCTTGGCAGAAAGAGAAAGATCTTCTCCCAGAACGAGAAGCTTTCAAACTCCGATATGCTTTTAAAATTCAAGAAAGATGGTCATGCCATACTGGTTGGCACTTCATCTTTCTGGGCTGGCGTGGATGTTCCTGGTCAGGCTTTATCTCTGGTAATCATTGATAAGCTGCCATTTGAGAATATCTCTGATCCGATTTTTAAGGCTCGCTGTGACTTCTTTGATGCCAGAGTACAGAAAAGAGGTGCAAGCTTTGTAAAGATCTCTGTACCAGAGGCTGTTATTGATTTAAGACAGGGTGTAGGTCGTCTGATCAGACACGAGAAGGATGTAGGCGGACTTATTATCTGTGATCCCAGAATTGTCAATAAAGGTTACGGCTCTCAGTTTATAAAGTCGTTGCCGAATATGGCAATTTACAATAATCTTGAGGACTTTAAATCATTTTTAAAAACTCTTGACGAAAGTGGTAAAATTCAAGGCCAATAATATCTAACTGTTCACCAGGAATGCTTTTTTATGAAACTTATTGCTATTGATACTTCAACTGAAAACTGCTCTGTTGCTCTGTTAAATGAAGACAGAATTGCCTTCAAGTCTGAAGTTGCTCCTCAGAAGCATGCTGAAATTGTTCTTGAAATGCTGGATTCAATCTTAAAGGATAATTCCTTATCAAAGGACGAGCTTGATGGTCTTGTTTTAGGAATTGGTCCTGGCTCTTTCACTGGTGTTCGTATTGCTGCATCAACCGTGCAGGGATTAGCCTTAGGCTTAAATCTTAAGGTTGCCAAAATAACGTCGCTGGAAGCTCTGGCTATTGAGGCTTTATCAAAGGCTTCTGCATCATATGTGGTTTCATCTATCGATGCTCGCATGGGCGAGGTTTATATTGCAGTCTACAAGGTAGAAGGCAGCTCACTGTCTCTTCTTTCAGAGGAAAAGGTATTAAAGCCTGAAGAGGCTGTTGCATTCTTCAAAGAGAATGTTGGGGACTGTGAGGATGTTATCTGTGCCGGTTCTGGTGTTGATATCCTGAAAAAGGCCGGTATGAATGATTATCCTAAGCATGCCGATTTCCCCCAGGCTCAGTTCCTTTTAAACAAGGGCGCTGAACTGTTCTCATTAGGCAAGGTTGTTGATCCTGAAGATGCTCTTCCTTTATACGTAAGAAATGAAGTTACCTGGAAGAAGGTTTCAGAGCAGTAAAAATAATTCTTAACTCTTTGTAAAAAGGAATAATTACTAATTAGCATAAAGTGTGATCCTGACCTAAACTTAATACAGTTGAATGTTTTTGTTCATCCGTACTTGTTCGTGTTAAATTTTTGAGGTTCAAATGGCTATATCTAATGTTGTTGACTCTTCAAGATTTCAGATCATTCAGAGCCACACAAATCGTCAGAGACTTGACGAGCAGATTAACCGTAATGATGAGGAAAACACTTCTTCTGTTAAAGTTCAGCAGACTTTATCAGTAACACCAAAGGTCCAGGGTAAGGAACACGAGGATAATTACGCTGAGGCCAGAGAGGAGCTTGGATTTACCCAGACGGCTACTAAGAGTAAAGCTAGTGCATACAGCAGTGTGCAGAATCAGGACAGACGCGAGGCTATTTCAGAACAGTTAGGTGTGTCTGTATACGCTTAATAAGAATT